>NZ_KQ970394.1:1645-4269 GCF_001579105.1 Weissella sp. DD23
CGCACCAGTTGCTGCGTTTCCGGGCAGCCTTTGATGTGATTGTTGTGGATGAAGTAGATGCGTTCCCTTACGCTGAGAATGTCCAATTAGAAGGTGCTGTTCAGCGAGCGACTAAACCACAAGGGTGTCATTTTTATCTCACGGCAACCCCAAGTGCGCGACTCTTACGTGACGTTAGCAAACAACGATTGCGGATTAGTTTGTTGCCTCGCCGGTATCATGGGCAGCCGTTACCGAATTTTACGATTATTAAAATTGGCAATTGGCGCAAAAAATTATCGTGGCGTATTCAGCGCATTCTCCGTGAGTACGTTATATCAAAACAACGCTTTCTAATTTTTGTGCCCCATGTTGCTGATTTAACGGCGACGCTGAACGAGATAACACGGTTGCAGCCATCACTTAAAATTGCGGCCACACACGCTGGTGATCCTGATCGGCAAGGGAAGGTACAGGCGATGCGGGCAAGTGAGTTGCAAGCATTGATTACGACAACCATCTTGGAGCGTGGGGTGACGTTTAAAGGCATTGATGTGATGATTCTGGGCGCTGACGATCCTGTTTTTAGTCAAGCTGCCTTAATTCAAATTGCCGGACGTTGTGGACGTAGCGCTTCTCGGCCAACCGGTAAAGTTTGGACAGGGGTTACCGAACGAACGCGTACGGTCATCCAAGCCCGGAACGAGATTCGGTATTTAAACATGAAAGGGAAACAGTATGACGTGTGAATTGTGCGGGCGGATACAGCAGGGAGAATGGACCTTGGGTGATTTTTTCATCTTTCATCAACCACAGATGTTGTCAATTTGCGAAGCGTGTCGGCAACAGTTCACCCGGATTACGGGGCCGGTGTGTGCCGAATGTGGGTGTCAAAGCCAAATATCGCCTTGTGCTGAGTGTGAAATTTGGCTGACAGCAGGATACCCGGCCATCCATAATCAAGCTTTATTTGCTTATGACGAGCAGATGCAACAGTACTTTAAGCAGTATAAGTTTCAAGGTGGTTATCATTTAAGGGATGTGTTTCAGGAGATGCTCGCCCAAAGGTTGGTTAAAGTTGCACCGACTATGATTGTGCCAATCCCAATAACAACGGAGACACAAAACCAACGTGGTTTCAATCAAGTGAGTGCATGGTTAGAAAAATGTGAAATAAATGAAATTTTAACTTGTATCTCAACCAGTAAGGCGGTACAATCTATGAAAACACGGCGGGAGCGTTTACAGACAACGCAGCCGTTCTGTCTCGTCACAGAAAATCTTGATTTAACTGGACAAAGAATTTGTATAGTTGATGATGTTTGTACGACAGGACGCACGTTGCGACACGCATCGTCGTGTTTGTATGAAAGTGGTGCGACCCAAATATGCACAGTCACGTTAGCAAGATGATATGTTCATGAAGAGAGTATGAAAACGCTTTCTTTTATTGTCATATTGGTGTTACAATATAGTTACCGAAAGGACATCTAGACAGATACTTTGGGAACTGCGTGATCACGTGTTATGGGGACATAGCATCACGCAAATCTAGTCAGACAGGAGACAGGATTATGCTAGAATTTAAGGTACGTGGTGAGAACATTGAGGTCACTGATGCAATGACCGACTACATCGAGAAGCGTTTGTCACGCTTGGAGCGTTACTTGAACGATGACGCAAAGTATGTTGCCCACGTTAACGTTCGTTCATACAAGGAAGGTACGTTCAAGACTGAAGTTACGATTCAATTGCCATACTTGTTGTTGCGTGCTGAAGATACGCAAGCCGACATGTATCAAACAGTTGATTTCGTTTCTGAAAAGTTGGAGCGTCAAATTCGTAAGTACAAGACTAAGGTTAACCGCAAGTCACGTGAGAAGGGCTACAAGGGCATTGAAGAATTGGACTTTGCAGCTGCACCGGAAGAACTTGAGGCAGAAGAGTCTGAAGCCTTGGACATTGTACGTACAAAGCATGTTGCTTTGAAGCCAATGGATGCTGAAGAAGCAGTTTTGCAAATGGAATTGTTGGGCCACGAGTTCTTCATTTTCCAAGATGCTGAAACTGATACGGCTGCTGTCGTATACAAGCGTCGCGATGGCAAGTATGCCTTGTTGGACACTGAAGCATAATTACTAAGAGATTAGGCGTTACGCATAAAACCTATAATAAAGTGGTGTGGTTATGGGGCACAGCACATAAAAAATAAAACCGCTGATTGATGATAGGGCATCAATCAGCGGTTTTTGTTTGATACAGACGTTGACATAAAGTAAGTGAGAGTTTACAATCAATACTGTTAGAAAACAATGAGAAACAAAGTGATCAGGAAAGTATTTGTCGTTCGCCAAACAGAGAGCTGTTGGTTGGTGTGAAACAGTTGGGGAGACGACAAAGAAAATGGCCTGTGATTGGAAATCGTAAGTGGCAAGTTCATGAGCGATTTACGGGTTGGTCTCCGTTAACGGACACGCGTATCGTCATCGCATCATGTCGCGCTCTGACCGCACGTTGTAAGGTTGACCCGGGTAACTGGGGCAATAAAGATAGAATGGTAACACGACAAGCTCGTTTCTATTCCAGTAAGTAACTGGGTAGGAACGGGCTTTTTTGCATAGAAAGGAATAGACAATGACAGCACT
>NZ_KQ970394.1:4569-10173 GCF_001579105.1 Weissella sp. DD23
CGATACAATCGCACTTCATGGTGGCTACACGCCCGACGCTGAGGCCCACGCAACCAGCGTGCCAATTTATCAAACCACCTCGTATGTTTACGACAGCGCAGAAGATGCGGCAGAACAATTTGCTTTGGATAAGCCAGGACAGCTATACACCCGTTTCACGAATCCGACGACCGAAGTGCTTGAAAAGCGGTTGGCTGAGCTTGAAGGTGACGTTGGGGCCGTTGCCGTTGCATCGGGGATGGCTGCGATTAATTATGCGCTGGAAAATATCACGGTTGCGGGTGATCATTTGGTTGCCGCAAATACGCTATACGGAGGGACCCACAACTTGTTAGCGACGGCGTACCCACGACGCGGCGTGACCACGACATTTGTGGATATCGATGATTTGGTAGCGGTCAAGGCGGCAATTCAACTTAATACGAAGGCGCTTTACATTGAGTTAATTGGTAATCCAAATTCAAACATCGCAGATTTACGAGCCTTAGCCGAAGTAGCGCATGTGGCCGGCATTCCGTTGATTGTAGATAATACATTTGCAACAGCGTACCTTAATCGGGTGTTTGATTTTGGCGCTGATATTGTCGTGTACTCTGCCACAAAATTCCTATCAGGGCACGGAGCTGCGTTGGGTGGTATCGTGGTGGATAGCGGCCATTTTGACTGGACGCAAAATGACAAATTCCCGGGTCTGACAGAACCGGACGAAAGCTATCACGGGTTAGTGTATACCGAAAAGTTTGGCAACGCTGCGTACGTCAATCGGATTCGTTATAATTTGTTGCGGGATTCTGGGGCAACCCTATCGCCATTTAATGCCTGGTTAATTTTGCTGGGACTAGAGACATTATCATTGCGTGTGCAACGCCACGTTGACAATGCCCAGAAAATTGCTGAATTCTTAGCCCAACATCCGGCTGTGGCGTGGGTGAATTATGCGGGATTACCTGACAGCCCATACTATGAGTTGGCGCAAACATACTTACCAAAGGGGCCGGGGTCAATCTTCACCTTTGGGGTTGTTGGTGGGGCGTCAGCTGGTCGAAAAGTCTTGGATAGCGTCCAAGTCTTTACGCACTTCGCTTCGTCTGGTGAAGGAAAATCATCAATTTTGCATCCGGCCTCAACCTCACATGCGCAACTCAGTCCGGCAGAACTGTTGGCATCAGGGACCCGACCTGAAACGCTCCGTTTATCAGTTGGAATTGAGGACGTGGCTGATTTGATTGCGGATCTTGACCAGGCGTTGCAGTTGGCGGTAACTGAATCATAATTGTTTGCCCACCGATGTATGAGGTGGGCTTATTTTGTGGTGGCGAACTGGTATAATAAAAGCATTGTTTAAAAAGTTAACCGCCTAAATGGCAAGAGGAGATTTATTCATGGCTAAGATGAAGTTCGTGTCACCACAACAATATGCAACTAACTTGGGTCAAGTTATCCAATCAACTGAAGATGCTGGTAACAAGGTTGCACCATTCTTCGAGAAGCTTGATGATGCCATTATGGCTGACCAAGTGGCGGACATGCCAAAGGCTGATTTCCAAGAAATTTCAGTTGAATTTGATGAGGCAGTGGCAGTGTACAAGGATGCATCAGCTAAGATTAACGCCATGGCTGCACCCGTTCGTTTGATGGGCTTGCACCAATCAATGAAGAAGACGTTTACGGAATACGCTGCTGCGACTGAAGCAATGGCTGAATCATTGAACGTTGCTGACCAATCAATCGATATGGACAAGTTCAAGCAATCAGAGGCTGATCAAGACTCATTGATGGAGAAGTTCTTGGTACAAGTACGTCGTATTTTGACGACGGCAATGTAATGACGACGGTGGAAAACGACGCACTGACAATTGATATTGCGAGTGCAGTAGCAAAAGAATTAGCGTTGCCACTAACGAAAGTGACGGCGACGTCAGAATTATTGGCCGATGGGAATACGGTGCCATTCGTGGCGCGTTACCGTAAAGAAGTCACGGGAAATTTGGATGAAGTTCAAATCCGTGATATCCAGGCAGTGACGAAGCGCTTAGAAGATTTGCAAGCACGTAAGCAAACCGTTCAAAAGGCAATTGCTGAGCAAAAGGCGATGACGCCTAATTTGCTGAAAGCGTTGGCAGCGGCTGAAACAATGCAAGCAGTTGAAGATATTTATCTGCCTTATAAGCAAAAGCGCCGTACCAAGGCAACGATTGCCAAGGAAGCCGGATTGATGCCATTGGCACAATTGGTGCAAAAGTTTCCAACGACCGGCTTGCAAGCTGAGGCGGCAAAATTTGTGAACCCGGAGAAAGACTTGCCTGATATCGCGGCAGTTATGGCCGGCGTGCATGAAATTTTTGCGGAAGTGATTGGTGAAAATGCAGGGTTACGTGATTGGACACGTAAGTACACGCGTGATAATGGTCACCTAGTCTCGAAGTTGAAGCGTGGTGCGGGTGATAAGGATACCCAGGAAGTCTTTAAGTTGTACTATGAGTTCAGCATGCCAATCAGCAAAGTGGCAAACCACCAAATCTTGGCCATCAACCGTGGTGAAAATGAAGGTGTTTTGTCAGGTAGCATCGAAGCGGACGCTGAAGCGATTGCCCGTTATTTGAAATTCCGTTTGGTTGGTTCAAAAACGGGTGAGGCAGCTGATGTTTTGGTCGCGGCGGCTAATGACGCCTATAAGCGCTTTATTGGTCCCGCTATCGAACGCGAATTGCGCAAAGAACTTTTCGAACGGGCGGCTGGGGATGCAATCAAGGTCTTTGGTACGAATTTGTATCACCTACTAATGGCAGCACCGTTGCGTGGCAGGGTGGTACTGGGATTCGACCCAGGTATTCGAACTGGTTCAAAGTTGGCTGTGGTCGATGAGAACGGTAAGTTCCTAGAAAAGGCGGTTATCTATCCGCACCGTGCTGCCAAGTATGATCCGAAGGGTGCCAAAGAGACGATTATCAAGCTAGTTAAGCAGTACGGTGTTGCACTGGTAGCGATTGGTAACGGGACGGCATCGCGTGAGTCACAAACGTTTATTGCGGACATTATCAAGTCAGACTTACCTGATTTGCAATACGTAGTAGTTAATGAGTCCGGGGCGTCTGTTTATTCAGCTAGCGATGTGGCGCGAGAAGAGTTCCCAGACCTACAGGTTGAGCAACGTTCAGCAATTTCAATTGCCCGTCGTTTGCAAGACCCTATGGCAGAACTCATTAAAATTGATCCGCAGGCGGTTGGTGTGGGGCAATATCAGCACGATTTGCCAACCAAAGAGCTCGATGCTGAATTGGATGCGGTCTTGGAAACGGCCGTTAACCAGGTTGGCGTTAACTTGAATACGGCTTCACCACAATTGTTGACTCATATCGCTGGTTTGACGAAAACCACGGCGGCTAATATTGTGACGTATCGTGACGAAAATGGTCAATTTACATCACGAGCGCAATTAAAGAAGGTGCCAAAGCTTGGTCCTAAGGCATTTGAACAGGCTGCTGGGTTCTTGCGTTTACCAGATGCTAAGAATGCGTTGGATAATACGGATATTCACCCTGAGTCATACAAAATCGCGGAAGTCTTGTTGAAAGAGGCTGGTGTGACAACGCCGGGAGCTGAAGCTGGTCAAGCGTTGCGTCGCTTTAATAACCAAGCTACGGCGGATCGACTTGGGGTTGGGTTACCAACCTTGCAAGACGTGATTACCTCGCTAGGTAATCCAGGACGTGACTTACGTGACGATGCACCAGGAGCGGTCTTGCGTTCGGATGTGCTGTCATTAAAGGATTTGAAGCCGGGGATGCAGTTGCAAGGAACCGTTCGTAACGTGGTTGACTTCGGTGCCTTTGTCGACTTAGGTGTCCACGAAGATGGCCTGGTCCACATTTCACGGATGGCCAAGCGGATGGTCAAGAATCCGCATGAGATTGTGGCCGTTGGTGATATTGTGACAGTTTGGGTCGTTGACGTGGATGTAAAACGTGAACGTATCGGTCTGTCGATGGTTGCACCAAAGGAAAATTAAGCAAAAGAGCGAGCAGAATTGTTCGCTCTTTTTTGATGCAACCGGGTATAATAGCAACAATGAGGAGGAATGAAAACATGGCATTTTTAGACGTATTAAGTAAGGTCGCAAAAACAACTGGTAACGTGGTGTCGGAAATTGGCGCACAGGCACAAAAGGGTGGGGAGTATCTCGCTGATCCTGAGAATCAAGCTAAAATTAATGCAAAAGTTGATGAAATCAAGGATAAGGTGACCGGTCTGTTCGCGAAGGACAAGACAGAACAACAAGCGGAAGAACCAGTTGAACCAGAAGAACGTAAGGATGTTACACCGGCTGATGAAGACATCGTGCTAAAGTATGAGGATGTTGCAGAACCAGATAAGCAACCAGAAGTCTTGCAACCGCGGCAACACAAGGATGACGAGATCTAAGCGACTTGCATATCATCGGTATATCTGATAATATAATCTGTGCTGATAGTTTTAGCACAGACATGCGGTTGTGGCGGAATTGGCAGACGCGCAGGATTAAGGATCCTGTGGTAGAGATACCGTGCGGGTTCGACCCCCGCCAATCGCATAAATAGATTTAGAAACCCCGTTGGATGTGGCATGAATGCCTATCTGACGGGGTTTTTCGTTGGTGAGAGTCTCTGCGATAAGAGTGAGTATTCATAAAGTAACGGACTTTGTTTATTAGATTTTTGATGTATAAATGAATAAAATAGTGTTCAAATTAGCGTAATAAAATTAGCATTGAAGTATGACAATAGTCGGGCTTGATTCGGCAACGACAAACATCAAAAAAGCAGAAATAGAATTATGTTTGAATATTGGAGAGGATTAGCATGAAGATACAAGAAGTACTAGATGTTTTAAAGAACGCTGACTGGGATACCAACTGGTCTAGGCAAATATATGATGTTGAAGAAGGATTGGAGGATAAATATATAAGAAAAGATAGGGAAAAAAGTGCTGAATGTCAGATTCCAATAAAGCACCGAAGGGATTGGATAATACTTTGGGAGATTTATGGAAAAAAGATGTATGGAACAACCAATGCTACTCCTAATCAGCGATTTCACCTTGAAAACTATCTTCAATTTAAATTGCAGGATGGGCTGAAGTTAGATGATGATTTTGAAAAGAAATGTTACCGCTATATTAGGAATGCAGCACTAATTCTTTATATTAGAGAAATTGTTTTTAAAGAAACGGCAGAGTCGCTTAAGCCAATTGCAGAAAAGGTTGTTGAGCACTATAACAACGATAAGGATTTCCCAGCAAACAGCGCTGGGAAATTATCTAAAAGTTGAGTGCATTGTATAGGGCAAGTTAAACCACGTGAGTTCAAGGCACGTAGTTGAGGCTATTTTATCTAGTGTTCTAGTCACATGATTATTTTCAGATGATTTAAGGATTGACCTACCTTTGTGGATTATTCAACTGTGTAAGAAAGTCATATATGAAATAGATTAAGAATCAGTAGGAATGCTGGTTCTTTTTTTGTTCAAAAACCGGCAAATGTCAAAAAATAACTCAGCACTAAGCAAGAAACACCCTTTTTAGAAAGCGCTTACATAATACAATAGACCTCGTAGAAAGATTGTTACG
>NZ_KQ970394.1:10193-11771 GCF_001579105.1 Weissella sp. DD23
CATCATGGATAAGCATGGTTGGCTGTTTAAGGCATCGTTGTTATCAATTGCAACGTTGACGAATGCAGCCGCAGCGGTACAGGTAACAGTACCAATGATTATGAAGGATTTACCAAACCAGTCGCAAGCGTCGATTGAATTATTGATGTCAGTGACGAGTTTTGGAATTCTGCTATTTATTTTATTGTCTAACTTTTTAACACGGTTGATTGGTAACAAAAAGACAGTGGTATTAGGTGTGGCAATCGCTGTGATTGCGGGGGTTATTCCCATGTTCACGGAAAACTATGCGGTCTTATTGGCGTCACGTTTCATGTTTGGTGCTGGTGTAGGATTGTTTAATTCATTAGCGATTTCGCTGATTTCGATTTACTACGAAGGCAAAGAACGTGATCGCTTGATTGGTTTTGAGAATGCTGCCGCGGCCGCCGCGACAACCATCTTTACTTGGTTGGTCGGTTATCTGATGTCATTTGGTTGGCACATGACATTTGGTGTGTATGCATTAGGCGTGATTCCACTGATTATGTTTGGCTTGTTTGTTTCAGATAAAACGCCAACGGTTACAGGTGCCTCAACGTCAACGGTTAGTACGCAAAAGCCCAAGCTGAATGCGACGATGATTGGCTATGGCATCTTTATGTTTATTTTGTTCGTGACGTACTTTGGGATGACCGTTAAAATTGCGCCATTATTCGAACAATCCGGTTATGGGACAGCTGCTGAAGCTAGTTTGATTTCAGGGATTAGCGCCGCTACGGGGTTTGTCGCTGGGGTAATTTTTGGATCAATTAAGCAAATTTTGGGCCGCTATATGATTGGTTTGGGTACTTTAGCAGGGGCCGTGATGGTGCTGGTCTTAAGTATGAGTCAAAACCTGATTTTGTCGGGGGTGGCGATTGCAGTGTACGGATTGGCCTTTGGTATGGCAGTGCCAGCCATTTACTCAGCCGTAGCAGCCAAGACGGACGAAGCCTCACAAAATTTGGGATCAACGATTTTGCTAGTTGCTGTTAATATGGGGGTTTTCTTGAGCCCATATGTGTTCCAACTAATCGCTTCGGCGTTCGGTGACACTTCAGCCGTCTTTAGTATGCGCGTTGACGGTTTGTTGGTGCTGGCATTAGCTGTTATTACTTTGGTGACTGCATCTTTGCAGAAGCCAGAACGTGCACCAAAACCAGTGCATGCAAAGTAGGGGATTATCATGACGAAAAATTATTTAGCAATCGATGTTGGGGGAACACGGTTAAAGGTGGGCTTGATTGACCGCGCCGGAAATATCATTGAAAAGTATAACGAACGCACCGTAACGACTGGATTGCCTGAATTCCTAGTTCAGTTACACCAGGTAATTGATCGGTACGCTGGCCAAATTCGAGGGGTGGCATTCAGTGTGCCTGGTAAAGTTGCCCATCCAACAGACACAATCAAAGGTGGGGGCGCGTTGACCTTTATGGACGGGGTTAATCTACGGGATGAGCTCCAACTTGATTTACCAGTCGCGGTCGAAAATGATGGTAAAGCAGCCGCGCTAGCTGAACTATGGCTTGGTGAGTTAAACGATGTGGCAGATGG
>NZ_KQ970394.1:12087-19980 GCF_001579105.1 Weissella sp. DD23
GGCGATTGTCCTCGGCACCGGTGTCGGTGGCGGATTAGTTCTGAATGGTGAGCTAGTATACGGCACGCACTATCAAGCCGGTGAGCTAAGCTTTATCTTTGGCCAGATTGAAACAGGGATGGAGACTTCAATTGGATTGCACGGGTCTGCCGTTGAGATGATTAAGCGCATCGGGACCCAGTTGCAATTACCAGAAATTGATGATGGCTTGACCGTCTTTGAACACATTAATGCGGGTGAGCCAGCAGCAAATGAAATTTTTGATGCGTACGCGAATCAAATTGCCCTATTAATTCAAAACATTCAAGCGATAACTGATATTCAACGTATTGTGATTGGTGGTGGCATTTCCGCGCAACCAATCGTCGCTGAACGCATCCGTGAAAAGTATCTTGCGTTCTTTAACGGCAATGAACTGGTGAAGTCGACGTTGACACCAGCTGAAATCGTCGCCGGTAATTTGCCAACGATGCGAACTTGTTCGGCGCCGTTTATCACTTACTCATGCAACTCAATCAGGAGGTATAAGAATATGTACAAGTCAACAATCCCAACAGGATTCCCCGAGAACTTTCTTTGGGGTGGTGCAACTGCCGCCAATCAATACGAAGGAGCCTGGCAGGCTGACGGCAAGGGAATTAGCACCGCAGAAGTGGTGATGAAGGCTGAAAAGCGAACGGAAATGAACTTGGGTAATATTACCCTTGCAGACATTGAAGTTGCGATCGCTGATGCAACGGATGAAAATTATCCGAAGCGACGTGGGGTCGATTTCTATCATCGTTTCGAAGAGGATTTGGCCTTGATGCACGAACTAGGAATTAAGGCATTCCGTTTGTCGTTAGCCTGGACACGTATTTTCCCGAATGGGGACGAGACTACGCCAAACGAAGCGGGCTTGGCATTTTATGATAAGGTTTTTGATAAGATGGCTGAATATGGCATCGAGCCCGTGGTGACCTTGTCTCACTACGAAAGCCCAATTCACCTAACTGTTACGCGGAATGGCTGGTTAGATCGAGCCACAATTGCTGACTTTAACCGCTTTACTGAAACGGTCTTTAAGCGGTATAAGGGCAAGGTGACCTATTGGCTGACGTTTAATGAAATCAATACAGGTACGTTTGGTTTCCACGAAACCGGTGTGGTTGATGCCGGTTTGCCGTTTGATGAGCAACTACAATTGCGTTATCAAGCGTTGCATCACCAATTTGTTGCCAGTGCAATTGCGACGAAGCAATTGCATGAGATCGACCCAGATGCACAAATTGGATCAATGTTGGCACGCATGCAAACGTATGCAGCCACGCCAAATCCAGCTGATGTGCAAGCCGCCCAATTGGCAGATGAATTGAACCTATTCTTTACCGATGTGCAGGTACGTGGTGAATATCCAGAATATATGAACCGCTATTTTGCAACGCATGGCATCAAGATTGACATGGCTGCCGAAGATGAGGCAATCCTTTTGGCCAACCCAGTTGATTTCTTGAGCTTTAGTTACTACATGACAACGGTGACGAGTGCCACTGATGGGGAAGCCGAAACACTTGGTAATATGGCAACTGGTGGTCGTAACCCTTATTTGGCCGCCTCTGATTGGGGATGGCAAATTGACCCAGTTGGGTTGCGGATTACGCTGAATGAACTTTGGGACCGTTATCGTGTGCCGTTGTTTATTGTTGAAAACGGTCTTGGCGCCGTTGATGAAATTGCAGCTGATGGCCAAATTCATGATCAATACCGTATTGATTATTTGCGTCAACACATTGAACAAATGCGTGAGGCGATTATTGATGGTGTCGACCTGATGGGCTACACCATGTGGGGCATTATTGACCTTGTTTCATTCTCAACCTCAGAAATGTCGAAGCGTTATGGGGTGGTCTACGTCGATCAAGACGACGCCGGGAATGGGACGTTGAACCGACAGAAGAAGGATTCCTTTGATTGGTACCAACGCGTTATCGCAACGAATGGGACCGCATTGGATTAGTGACATTAACAAGGCGTTCAAGCGATTGGACGCCTTGTTTTTTATGTTTAATGCAGCCGTATCGCTTTTTGACCTCAGATAAGTTATTTTTTGCGCTCATTCATAAATTGTATTGTAAACGCTTACATAATGGTGCTAACATGTAGTCAGTGATACGGATTGTAACCAAAATTGAACTGGGCAAGACCGAATGATAAGTATTGAAATCACGTGGCATGCAGGCACGGGCTTATTGTTTGGTCTTTTCTATTGGGAGGATATTGATGCTGATCAAGAAAATTTTCAATAATAATGTCTTACTGGCTGAAGACAAGCAGCAAGATATTGTGGTTATAGGCCGTGGCATTGGATTTCAAAAGAAGCGAGGTGATGCTGTTGAAGAAGCATTAATTGATACGCGGTACTTGCCGCAGGATGAACATTGGGGCCGGACGTTTAACGATTTAGCTAGTGAAATCTCACCGCTGGTTATTGAGATGGCGTCGAATATTTTGCGCCATGCAGAGGCCCAATTACACACAACGTTCAACACATATTTATTGGTGTCGTTGGCTGATCACATCAGTTATGCCATCGAGAAAGCCAAACAGCAAATTGTGGTGCATAACAATTTACTATGGGAAACCCGTCATTATTATCCGATGGAATATCAAATTGGGGAGTGGGCCGTCGCGGCGATTCTTGAACAAACCGGCGTGGCGCTACCTGATGATGAGGCGGGGTTCATTGCATTGAAGTTTGTCGATAAGCAGAATGGCTATTTGGCAAATGAACGCGCGAGTCAAATCACAACGTTAATCAGTGATGCGTTGACCATTATCCGCTATGCGGTTGGACAGACGATTGATGAAAATGATATTAATTATCAACGCTTGCTTGTCCATTTACGATTTTTCTTAGATCGTTTATATGACGAAGAAAATCGTACGGGTAATGCAAATATCGATGCGGTTATGTTACAGCACGTCCAACGGTCATATCCAAACGCGTATGACTTGGCCGACAAAGTGATTGCCTACATCGAAGATAAGACCCATAAACAAGTTGCTGAAAATGAACGTATTTATCTAACAGTACACTTGAATCGTGTACTGCAATCGACCTTAGCACAATAGCTAGGGCCAATTAAATCTCACATTGGGATTGTTACTATTTAATTAGGCAAAACCCGCAAGAAAGCACGCTATGTGACGTGTTTTCTTGCGGGTTTTGTGTTTCAAAAAGGGGAAACGTGATGGATTACGAGGGGTTAGCAAAAGAAATTTTGACGGACGTTGGTGGTAAGGAAAACATCAACACGGCGTGGCACTGTGCCACCCGCTTACGATTTAAGTTGAAGGATGAAGCGAAAGCACAAACCGAAAAGATTGAGAATCTTGATGGGGTTGTGACAGTTGTGCAATCGGCTGGTCAATATCAAGTTGTGATTGGTAACTCGGTGGCAAATGTTTTTGAGCCATTATCAAAGTTGGCTGGTTTGGGAAATGGGGGCGAGTCAGCAACCACAACCGATGAACCAGTTGAAAAGGATTCGCTGATTAATCGCTTCATTGGCTTTATTTCAAGTGTCTTCACGCCATTCTTGGGGGCGATGGCGGGAACTGGTGTGCTGAAAGGATTGCTAACCTTACTCAGCGTGACAGGGGTGCTGAAAGAAACCAGTGGTGCGTATCAAATTTGGTATGCAGCTGCGGATGGCTTCTTTTACTTCTTGCCGGTCTTTCTGGCCATAACGGCTGCCCGACGGTTGAAGGTGAACGAGTTTGTGGCGATTGGCTTGGCTGTAGCGTTGTTGTACCCTAATTTGGTTGCAGCAATGGGGGGCAAGACGCAACTCGACTTCTTTGGCATCCCAGTGGTCAGCGCCACTTATAGCTCAAGTGTTATTCCAATTTTGTTGGCAATTTGGTTGCTATCATATATTCAACCAGTCTTTGATAAGTTCTTCCACGAGTCGGTCCGCAATATCTTTACGCCGATGTTCTCACTTGCATTGCTAATGCCAATTACCGTATTGGCCATTGGACCATTGGGGACCGGGGTTGGAACGGTCTTGTCAGGTGCTGTTGAAGCAATTTACAATGTTGCGCCATTAATTGCGGGGGCCATTATGGGGGCGCTTTGGGAAGTGTTTGTTATTTTTGGGGTGCACTGGACGTTTGTGCCCGTGATTACGAATACGATTGCGGTATCAGGCCATGATCCGTTGCAACCCATTTTGACAGTTGCTGTCATTGCTCAAGCAGGTGCGCTACTAGGTGTCTTCTTGAAGACGAAGAACACGAAGTTGAAGTCATTGTCAGGGTCAGCTACGTTGTCAGCGTTGCTTGGTATCACAGAACCTGGTATCTACGGGGTGACGTTGAAGCTCAAGAAGCCATTTATCTTTGCGGTCATTGGTGGCGCGATTGGTGGGGCCATTGCAGCCGTTGGTGGCGCACAAGCAACCGCTATGACGCTGGTTAGTTTGCTTGGTGTGCCAACGTTTATTGGACCTGGATTCATGTCTGCAGTTATCGGATTAGGGGTTGGATTTGTTATTCCGACGGTACTCACCTATTTCTTTGGTGTGCCAGCTGAAGAACAAACAGCCACGGATTTAAATGAAACAGTTAGTGTTGGCGAGCAACTCAATGCACCGATTCAGGGAACAATCCTGCCTTTGTCAGCAGTTAAAGATCCCGTCTTTGCTAGTGAAGCGATGGGTAAGGGACTCGCAATTGTACCAACCAATAATGACTTGGTTGCACCAGCCGATGCCACGGTGGCGGCGGTCTATCCAAGTAAGCACGCCATTGGCTTGGTGACTGATGCAGGCGCAGAAATCTTATTGCATATCGGGATTGATACCGTGCAATTGGACGGCCAACACTTTGAACAATTTGTTGAACAGGGACAGAAGGTTAAAGCAGGTGACAAGTTGGTAACCTTTGATCGTGCTGCGATTGCGGCCGCAGGTTACGATACGACGGTCATGATGATTGTGACTA
This sequence comes from Weissella sp. DD23, assembly GCF_001579105.1. Classification (NCBI taxonomy): domain Bacteria; kingdom Bacillati; phylum Bacillota; class Bacilli; order Lactobacillales; family Lactobacillaceae; genus Weissella; species Weissella sp. DD23. Next base: position 17,074 of record NZ_KQ970394.1, read on the forward strand.
ACACGCCGAACTACACGATTTCTGAAACACCAGAAACTGAGGCTCGTAATGCTTGGGTATTGAATTTGAAGGCCATTTAATCTAATGCCGCATGAATTTGAATTCATGCGGCATTTTTGGGAATTGTGTACACAATACCGGACAATGGCTAATTGTTAATGAATGAACAAATTAGTTATATATACGCAAACGCTTACAAAACGTATAAAACCATGTTTTTCAAGCACTTACTAACAGAAAGTGTAAATATGAGATAAAAAACATAATTACATTAATAATTGATTATAAATATGTTTTAAGCGTTAATATTTTACTTTTTATATAAAATAAAAATAACTAAAAATATCACAATAGATTTGTTTTGTATTCGCTTTTTATTTGTGGTAAAAATAAATTGTATTAGTTTTGCAGAGTTGAGAGTATTTTGTAAAAATCGGTTTATTGGAGTAGTACTCGGCTATCTCAGCGGTTTCAAATCATTGATTGTGTCGGGCAACCTCGTTGTAGGTTAATTAGAGAGTATAGAACTGTGGGGGTTCACTATGAAAAAAGTGGGAAAGACGCTGGTGTCATCTGTTCAAAGAAAGCGGATGTACAAGGCAAAAAAGATGTGGGTAATTGCTGGCGTTGTTGGTTTAGCTTTTGGTGGTGTTACGCTATCGGATTTTGTGTCAGTTGATCAAAATGGGGTACATATTACCCAACGAACGGCAGAAGCGGCTGCTGTAGATAGTCAGATATTTAGTGATGTTGATACAACTGCCGATGTGACTGAACCATTACCAGCAAATCAAGCAACAAATGTTAACTTTACTGTGGCAGGAAGTGGTGTTGCCGACGTTTCAGCGGTCAACACAGGTTCACGTGAGGTTGCGCTACAGGTACCAGCAGGAACGGATATTACGGCTAATGGTCCTATTAGCGTAGATGTTGCGGTTACTGGCGGATTAGGAACTATTCTGGATCCGATTGTTAATGGACTGCAGGGAGTGCTTAACGTTATTGATAATCCCGTGACCAAGCTTTTAGTTGGGTCCTCAGTTGTGGATAACTTGAATGCAACGCTAGACAATTTGAAAAATGGTGCGATTACAGCGCAATATACAATCGATCCAAGTGAAGCGACGGTCACAACCTTGCCGGATGGTAGTCAATATTTAGCAGTGAATATTGATGGTGGACTAGGCACGGCATTAAGCCAAACGTTGAGTGGTACGCTGTCAGACTTGTTGGACACCTTATCAAGTATAAATTTGTTGGGCATTGTTAATTTGGACCCAGTTTTGAGTCCATTGGTTGATAATTTGTTAACACCATTAATTAGCGAGTTGACCACCGGAACAGGTGATACTGTTAATCAGTTAGTTGATTTATCTGTTCTGGGTAGTACCTCGGTAACGATTCCAACACAAGTTACGCCAGATGGCACGCAAGACTCTGTTTCGGTAAAGGGTGCCATTGCACGGTCAGAATTGATTAATGTTGACTTGTTTGCAAATTCAGCAGGAACGACACCATTGCAAGTTGATACGACCGGTACAGACTTGGCTACCGCAAAGGCTGATGCAACGGCAACGATTGATGCGATGAAGTATCTGACTGACGAAGAAAAGGCGGATTATAAGCAACAGGTAGCCGATGCGACAACCGCGGATGCAATTGATGCAGTTGTTACGGATGCCACAGCACAAAACTTGGCGAACGCAAAGGATTGGGCGACAACGGAAATTGGTGGTTTGACCAACTTAGATGATGCGGCCAAGCAAACTTACCTCGATCAATTGCCAGGTGCTACAACGGTTGAAGCAGTTGAACAAATCGTTGAAGATGCGCGAAATGCTACAGGTACTGACTTGACTGCCGAAAAGGCTGACGCTACGGCAGCGATTGATGCGATGAAGTATCTGACTGACGAAGAGAAGGCTGACTATAAGCAACAAGTAGCTGACGCTACAACTGCGGACGCCATCAACGCAATCGTAACTGACGCAACCGCAAAAAATTTAGCGAACGCAAAGGATTGGGCGACAACGGAAATTGGTGGTTTGACCAACTTAGATGATGCAGGCAAGCAAGCTTACCTCAATCAATTGCCAGATGCCGCCACGGTTGAAGCAGTTGAACAAATCGTTGAAGATGCGCGTAATGCCACAAGTACTGATTTGACCGCTGCGAAGGCCGATGCTACGGCAGCGATTGATGGGATGAAGTATCTGACCGATGAAGAGAAGGCTGACTATAAGCAACAGGTGACTGACGCTACAACCGCAGACGCCATCGACGCAATCGTAACTGACGCAACCGCAAAAAATTGGCGAATGCAAAAGACCGGGCGACAGAAGAGATTAATGGTTTGACGAATCTGGATGATGCAGGTAAGAAGACATATACAGATCAATTGCCAGACGCTACGACCGTTGAAGAAGTTGAACAAATTGTTGAAAATGCGCGCAATGCCACAAGCACTGATTTGACCGCTGCGAAGGCTGATGCCACGGCAGCGATTGATGGGATGAAGTATCTGACCGATGAAGAGAAGGCTGACTATAAGCAACAGATAGCCGACGCGACAACCGCAGATGCGATTGATGCAGTTGTATCTGAAGCCACAGCACAGAACTTGGCGAACGCAAAAGACTGGGCAACGACTGAGATTAATGGTTTGACGAATCTAGATGATGCGGGCAAGAAGACCTATACAGATCAATTGCCAGATGCCACAACGGTTGAAGCCGTCGAACAAATTGTAGAGGATGCGCGCAACGCCACAAGTACTGACCTGACTGCCGAAAAGGCTGACGCAACGGCGGCTATTGATGGGATGAAGTATCTGACAGACGAAGAGAAAGCCGACTATAAGCAACAAGTAACTGATGCGACAAACGCGGATGCGATTGATGCAGTTGT
>NZ_KQ970394.1:20507-21193 GCF_001579105.1 Weissella sp. DD23
AGATGATGCGGGCAAGCAAACTTACCTCGATCAATTGCCAGATGCCACAACGGTTGAAGCAGTTGAACAAATTGTTGAAGATGCCCGCAACGCTACAGGTACTGACCTGACCGATGCAAAGGCCGACGCAACAGCAGCCATTGATGCGATGAAGTATCTGACCGACGAAGAGAAGGCTGACTATAAGCAACAAGTAACTGATGCGACAACAGCGGATGCCATCGACGCAATCGTAACTGACGCAACCGCAAAAAATTTGGCGAACGCAAAGGATTGGGCGACGACAGAAATTGGTGGTTTGACCAACTTAGATGATGCAGGCAAGCAAACTTACCTCGATCAATTGCCAGATGCCGCAACGGTTGAAGCTGTTGAACAAATTGTTGAGGATGCCCGCAACGCTACAGGTACTGACCTGACCGATGCAAAGGCCGATGCTACGGCAGCAATCGATGCGATGAAATACCTGACGGACGAAGAGAAAGCCGACTATAAGCAACAGGTGACTGACGCTACAACCGCGGACGCCATCGACGCAATCGTAACTGACGCCACGGCACAGAACTTAACGAACGCAAAGGACTGGGCGACGACAGAAATTAGTGGTTTGACGAACTTGGACGATGCAGATAAGCAGACGTATCTTGATCAATTGAAGGATGCTACGACTGTTGAAGCCGTCGAAC
>NZ_KQ970394.1:22178-26320 GCF_001579105.1 Weissella sp. DD23
GACCGCAGGCGATGGCGGAACGACTCCAGGTGATGGCACAACCCCAGGCGATGGCGGAACGACTCCAGGTGATGGCACAACTCCAGGCGGTGATGGCACAACTCCAGGCGGTGATGGCACAACTTCAGGCGACGGTGGCACAACCCCAGGTGATGGCGGCACGACCTCAGGCAATGGCGACTCAGCGCCAGTTGCTACAGATGTTATTGCACCAACTAGCGATACAGGCGCAGCTCCGGCAGCTTTGGAAAATGCAGATGTAGCTGGTGCAAACAACGGTGGTGCTACCGGCGCGGTACCTGCTAGCGATAATGCTGGTATACCCGCGGTCACCTCAACAGATGGCGGTACGAATGGCGGTAACTCTACTGACACTTCGACAAGTGCTGTGCCGACTGATTCAACGCCAGTAACGATGAATACTAACGGTGTTGGCATAGACAGTACACCGACTGGTGGCAGTCTTGCCTACACAGCTGATACGTCGCTACAAGACGCTAAAAATGCAGCTAATGGGGATGTTGATAAGATGAAGGGCTTGTCAGATGCTGAAAAGCAGGGGTACAAGGATCGCATTAATTCAGCAACGACGCCTGATGAAGTTAAAGCTATTTTGAGCGATGCACAAAATCAAAATGATAGCCAAATTAAGGCTGATAAATTAGCCGATAAGAAGAAAGCAGCAATTGCTGAAATTAATAAAATGCAGCATTTGTCTGATGAACAAAAACGAGACTTCATTGACCGTGTTGATGACGCTCGTACTGTTAACGGTGTTGACCGTATCTTGAATCAAGCACGTGAACAAAATGTTGAAAAAGAAGTAGCTGATGCACCTGAAAGTGAAAGTGCCTTTAACATTTGGCCATATATTATTGCGTTGTTGCTAGGTAGCACCGCAATTCTAGCTTGGGTAAATCGTGGAAACTCAAACGATTAAGTCGTAAGCATATAAATCTAAGAGAACCAGTGTAACTGCTGGTTCTTTTTTATCGAGTATTATTTTCCGGATTTCTGACATACAGGAAATAAATCAGTTTACAATATTACGTATGATTTAAAGAGGAGTTAGTTAAATGAGTAAAGGGTTTATTGCCGGTGTTGCAACGGCATTAGTAGTTGTTGCGGTTGGTGGCGCAGGGGCGTACGCGGTTGTACAACATCAGTCACAACAGAAAGCGTTGCAAACGGAGCAAGCGAAAACACGGTCGATGTCAGCGAAGTTGGCTTCCGCACAAGTTAAGCAATCATCTGCTAAAACACAAACATCGCAAACGGTAGCCTCATCGGCATCTGTGGCCTCGTCAGCTAGTTCATCATCACGGCAGTCACCAAATGATATTTTTGATAACTTGCCTCAGAAGACACAATTAGCACTGATAATTACGGCAGCGTGGAATGATGGTAATCCTTATATGAACACGCATTACGGTGTGTACATGGGGACGGCAAACAAGATTGTTATCTATGATTATGGTGAGGGCGCAGGCGGTTGGGCAGATCACGTCGCCCGTTTTGTGGATAATCATGATGGATCGTTTACGGTAGCTTGGCCTCATACGACGACTGATAATGCATCGGCAAATTCGGATAACACCACATGGCAAGATCATTCAACAATCACGAAAGCGGATATGTTGGCACGCTTCTATGCAACGGATGCTGAAAAGGCAACCGTAACAGCAGTTGAAGAGGAATTGGATCTATCGACAATCAACAAGGCGTTTGATTTATTGCCTGCTTAAGTAAGTGAATAAAGCGTAAAGGAGACGATGGTCATCATCGGCTCCTTTTTTTAAGGCTGGATATCATAATGAGTAAAGTGATTATTCTTGACCAATCAGTCAAATAAGCAATATAATAATATTGAACGAACGGTCAAGAAAAAAGGAGGCGACATGGCAAGACAGCGAAACTTTGACAAAGCAGCGATTGCAAAACAATTGATACCGGTTTTCATTACCCGTGGGTATGAAGGTGCATCGGTGTCGGAACTTGTCGCAGCATCCGGCTTATTACGGGGCAGTTTATATGCGGCATACGGTAGTAAGTTAGGAATTTTTGTGGCCGGCCTACAACAGTTACCGACGCTCGATGCATTAACTGAGCAAGAATTAGATTTTTTGATTGTTGCGTTACTAGAAGTTGCACCGAATAATCCGGTGGTGAAGAACTTTTTACAGGATTACTTGGTGGACATTGATACAGAACAATTAGCGGTTAAGATCGGTTTACAGATATTAGCAAAGGCAAAATGATAGGGGGATATCATGGCAATTAATTCAGTAACGTTTGGGGAACAAACACTAACAATTACAATCAACGGACTAGACAAGATGTGGAGCTTCAAAAGTAATTTGGTAATCCCGTATACACATATCGCGGGAGCAACATTAGATAATGAAGCATTGGCAGAACCAAAGGGGATGAAATGGCCTGGTTTACGTGTGCCGGGTAAGTATGCGGGTACCTTCATTTTAGAGGGTGAAAAAACGTTCTATAATGCTGAAATCGGTGGCAACGACGTCATCGTTGTACAACTTCATGATGAGGAATACGTTCGCCTAGTATTGAGCGTGGATGATGGCGTTGATATTGTTAATACCATCAACCAACACGTCATGTAAAGATTCTCGTGTGGTCGGTCCAAGGCATATCATTTAACATTTGAACGAATTAAGCGTAGGCTAGAGGTATCCAACGGCTACGAAAGGAGTTCAACGTTATGGACGCAATGGAGAAGGCACAACGGATCGAAAATTGGTTGCAGCAAAATGGCTCAGTACAGGTGATGGTTGCAGAATTCATGGCCAAAAATCCGCCGGTGACGGTACAAGAATTTTTGGCCACGAATGATTGCAGCAATAAGCCTGAAACGGGTCTTGAGGGAATTTTGACGCAAGAGGGGCTTTGGTACGATTTGCGTGGATCACACAGCATGATGCTGAATGCGTTGGCAGCGCGTGATTTAAACACGACAATTGAAGACTATATTAAGTCGGTACCAAAGGTTTGCTACACAGCAATGACGGCATATGCCATGAAAATTACAGGCGCAATGAGTGTACACAATGGTGTGCAACAATACGCGAATGACATGACGCCAGCGCAGCGTAAAGCGTTGGATGAATTTGCGACGGCAGGTTTAATTACGGTTAAGCCTGAACCGGTGCGGATTCCACCAAGAATGAAGGTGCAATTCGTGAAGTTGGTACAGCGACAAAGACAAGTACTCGCGGCTAACTAGAGAAAGAGGCCTAATGAAAACGCACAACTCTGTGATGGAGTTGTGCGTTTTTGTTAGTTATGGTGATATAAGGCGTGCCAGTCATCTGACATGGTGCCGGTTTGCAATAACGTGGCAATTTGATCAATTGGCTCCTGACAATCACGTTGCAGCCATAAAAGAATCACACTCATAAAGTGTGCCACAATCATTTCCTTGGCATAAATCTCAGGCAGACCGTGTGGTTTGACCTGAACATTCTCCAATAGAATGAGTTTGAGCTTGTACTGGAATTGCAAATCAGCACCGCTGAAAAGTAACCCGCGGAGCAGTTGACGTTCACCGTATAAATACGTCAGCAAACTATGCGTACCAGTTGGCGTTAAGATTTCAGACTGACTACCAGGATTATCGTGAACAATCTGTTGGATTGCTGATAACAGATCGGCAGCCAAGATTTCGACCAGCGCATATTTGTCCTCGTAGTGTAAATAGAAAGTGCCACGATTGATGCCGGCAGCTTTCACAATGGCAGCGACGGTGATTTTATCGAACGTATTTTGTTGCATGAGTTGGGTAAAAGCGATTTTGATCTTCGCTGGGGCACTTTCAGTTTTCATAAATCAACACTCCGTTCATTTTCGTTCATTGGTTTTTAGTCTAAATGTTTTAAGATAAAAATGAAAGTAGGGGTATAGGAGGCAAATATGAACGACGAAGACATGAAGAAACAAACGATGAATCATAATTCGCATGACAATCACGACCACATGCAGCATACTAACCACGATATGCACGATATGCACGATATGCACGATATGCACGATATGCACGATATGCACGATATGCACGATATGCACGATATGCACGATATGCACGATATGCACGATATGCACGATATGCACGATATGCACGA
>NZ_KQ970394.1:26558-27500 GCF_001579105.1 Weissella sp. DD23
CGATATGCACGATATGCACGATATGCACGATATGCACGATATGCACGATATGCACGATATGCACGATATGCACGATATGCACATGAGCCACGGTGACCACGACATGATGATGCACGGTGGCCATATGATGCATATGGGCAACATGAAGCAAAAGTTAATTGTATCGGTTATTCTGACAATTCCGATTATTTTGCTATCACCGATGATGGGGATGGCCCTGCCATTTACGATTACTGGCATTCCTGGCCAGAACTGGTTAGTGCTCGTCCTTGGTTCGATTCTATTTTTCTATGGTGGAACACCCTTCTTTAACGGTGCACGTGGTGAATTGCAAAGCAAACAACCAGCGATGATGACGCTGATTACGATGGGAATTGTGGTGGCGTACTTTTATAGTTTGTATGCCACAATCATGAACGCATTGCACCCTCACGCGATGATAATGGACTTCTTCTGGGAGCTAGCCACGCTAATCGATATCATGTTGTTAGGTCACTTGATTGAAATGAATGCGGTCATGAAGGCTGGTTCAGCGGTCGACGCCTTGGCCAATTTAGTGCCAAAAGCGGCCCACCGCCGGCAACATGATGAACATTATCAAGACACACCCATTGACGAGTTGGATTTGGGCGATGTCGTGCTCGTTAAAGAAAATGAACGCGTGCCGGTTGATGGTCGCGTGTTAACGGGGATGCCAACCTTGGACGAATCACTCTTAACAGGTGAGTCGGTTGGCGTGATGAAACATGAAGGTGACCATGTTGTTGGCGGTTCGTTGAACAGCAACACGCCATTTACGATGACCGTTGCCAAGCAAGCCCAAGATGGTTTCTTAGCGCAGGTCCAACAATTGGTAACCCGAGCACAACAGGCGAAAACAAAGTCTGAAACGTTAGCGGACCGCGTGGCTGGCTGGTTGTTCTACGCGGCCACGATTATTGG
>NZ_KQ970394.1:27520-32287 GCF_001579105.1 Weissella sp. DD23
TTGTCCCCATGCGTTAGGCTTAGCAATTCCGTTGGTTGTTGCCCGCTTGACAGGCATTGCGGCACAACAAGGATTGTTGATTCAAAACCGTCCCGCCCTAGAGCAAGTTAATCAATTGCGTTATGCGTTGATGGATAAGACGGGCACGTTGACGGCTGGAAACTTTAAAGTGCAACAAGTCCTAACAACAACGGATGCCATGACGGCGGATGAAATTTTGCAGACCGCTGCTGCCCTAGAACAAGGTAGCACGCACCCAATTGCCACGAGTCTTTTGCAGGCAGTCACTGGAGACTTGCCAACGGTTATGCATCAGGAAACTATTCCAGGTGCCGGTGTGACCGGTATGATTGGGGATGATTACTTTGCTTTGTTAAATATGCCAGCATTACGTGAACGGGGTATCGCCCATGAACACGCCATGTTTGCGTCCCTAGCTGACAAAGGCTATACGGTTAGCTTTTTGGTTAAACATGATACGGTTGTCGGTGTTATCGGGTTGGGGGATGCCATCAAGGATGACGCCCGTCAATTTATTGCAGATCTCAAAGCACAACGAATTACGCCCGTCATGTTAACTGGTGATAATGAAGCGGCTGCCCAAGTAATTGCCCGACAATTAGGGATTGAACAGGTACATGCTAATTTGAAACCGCAGGATAAGGTAGCTTTAGTGACACAATATCAACAACAGGGTGGTGTGATGATGATTGGTGATGGGGTGAATGATTCGCCTGCTCTGGCTCAAGCTGACCTTGGGGTGGCGATTGGCGCTGGGACGGATGTCGCCATTAATGCAGCGGATGTTGTCTTGGTCCACTCAAAGCCAAGCGATGTGTTAACATTGCTGTCATTAGCACGCCAAGCCAAGCGTAAGATGACGCAAAACCTGTGGTGGGGAGCTGGCTATAATCTAATTGCGTTGCCATTAGCAGCTGGTATTCTGATGCCAATCGGTATTCGTTTGGATCCAATGGTTGGGGCCATCCTAATGTCCTTATCCACAATTGTTGTTGCCATTAATGCCATGACGCTTAGGTTAAAATAAATGCAAAAAAGCACGTCGTGATGAAAACGACGTGCTTTTTCTATATCCTGATCATCCCATTAGGACGCTCAATCTGACTCTCTCAAAAAGTCATACTTTTTGAACCACGGATTGTGGGAAAAGTGGTTCACCACGTTCGATGTCGCACCGCCGAGAAAGGGAAAGAGAGAAAAAGGCGATGCGTACAACCGGAACGCTTATTACTTGATTTAGTATGCGTGAATTATTTGCATTTTTTGCAAAAGTGCCAAAGACGGGAAGTTTTGTGTATTTTTAATAAGTGAAATCCCATTTCTCGGAATGCTTGTAAACGCAGCAAAAAAGCCACGTGAGGGGGCACGTGGCTTAATGGGTGGTTAATCGGCATGAAACTAAGGGGATAGGGGGATATCCGATTAACCGGCATCTGAATATGCTAGATTCTAGGGTGCATATCTGCGCCTTGAATGATTATAGTATGCAACAATTTTTGAAACACATAACAAAAGTGCCGAAACTGACGCAAAATGCAAGAAATTTTTCATAACGCCCCTTTAAACCACCATTGTACTGACACAATGTTAGAATAAAGCGTCTAGAAAAAATGAAAGAAGGTGGATGTTGTGGAGAACAAGCCAAAGTTTGTCGGCATTATCACGGCTGCAATTTTGCTCTCAACATTTATGTCAGCGGTTGAAGGAACCGTTATTTCAACCGCCATGCCAACCATCATTGGTTCCTTGCACGGTATCAAGTTGATGAGTTGGGTGTTCAGTATTTATATGTTGATGACTGCAGTTGCAACGCCAATCTACGGTAAGCTTGCCGATTTGATTGGCCGTAAGCCAGCCATGTTATCAGGACTTATTATTTTCTTATTCGGCTCAATGATGAGTGGTATTTCCGACAGTATGGGTGCTTTGATTTTCTGGCGTGCGATTCAGGGAATCGGTGCGGGTGGTATCATGCCCGTCGCCTTTACGATTTTGGCTGATTTGTATCCTATTGAGAAGCGGGCTTCGGTCATGGGACTGAACTCAACCGCCTGGGGTGTCGCCTCGATGGTTGGACCGCTAGTCGGTGGTTATTTGGTACAAAACCTGTCATGGCACTGGGTGTTCTTCATTAACGTACCAGTTGGTTTAATCGCGATTGGTATTTTGGTCTTCTTCTATAAGGATCGCTTCGAACGTCGGAAGGCCACGATTGATTATCCTGGTGTGCTTTGGATGACGATGTTCATTGTTGGCTTGTTGCTGGGTTTGCAAATGATTTCTGAATCACAATGGCTCTTGATGATTGTTTTCTTTATCATGTCAGTACTTGGTTTGTGGTTGTTCATCAAGCGCGAACGAAAGGCCGAGGAACCATTAATTGATTTGGCGATGTTTAAGTCAGTCGACTTTACAGCAGCAAACGCGATTGCAGGTTTGGTAGCGGGGTTCATCATTGCGTATAACGTTTACTTGCCAACATGGATGCAAGCTTTGGGTGGCATGAAGCCATCCGTTGCTGGGTTCGTTGTGACACCAAGTTCAGTGGTTTGGATGTTTGGTGCGATGATTGCGGGTCGTGTGATGGCCAAGCATGGCGCACAATATTTATTCAAGTTTAGTCTGTTTATTGGCACGCTGTATGCCATTATGTTGGCTGTTATGCCAGGGGATGCACCATTTGTATTGTTCTTGGCAACTGGTGTAATCTTTGGTTTGACGATGGGATCAACGATGACTGGGACGACAGTGATGGCCCAACAAACAGTTGCACCAAGCCAAGTTGGGATGGCAACATCATTCAATAACTTGGCACGGGCGATGGTCCAAACAATGATGACAACGGTTTACGGTGTTGTTTTGAATGTGTCGATGGCAATTGCTTTACGTGGTCACAGTAATTTGAAGTTCAATGAATTAAATGAGCTGATTGATCCAAATACGGCTAAGAATTTGCCAGCTAGTCACATTGCGCCATTACGTGACATCATGACGTTTGGGCTACACAATATCTTCTGGGTAGGTGCCTTGTTGATGATTGGGGCGATTGCAACAAATATGTGGGCAACCCGTCAGTTAAAGAAATAAATTTAAAAGGCAATGTGGAAACACATGGCCTTTTTTTCATGGATTTACGCAAAAAACACCCTGAATTGACGAAATGACCTTATAATAAGTGGGTGAATGAGCGCGTGTTAGGGAGAATGAAAAATGGATTGGATGCTGGAAAAGAAGGAACGGCAAAAGATTGAATTACTGACGTATTTGAAACGGCAGATTCAAGGCGAAATTTCAGTTAAGGAAATCGGTGAAGCTTTGTCGTGGTCAAAATACCTGGTTTTGACGGTGGCGAGCGAATTGGTTGCTGATTTAACGTCAATATACGGTGAAGAACAAACTGCTGATAAGTCGTTGCAATTATCAGCGGACGAGAAAAAATTGCTCTTATCCTTGAAACGGCACGTTAATGTTGATGCGGTCATGCTAGTCTATCTGCGTGAATCTTTATATTGGAATTTCATCAAAGAAGTGTTCTTGGAGACTGTGACGTCGTATGAAGAGTTTGCGGAGCGTTATTTAACGACGCCAAGTACAACACGCAATGTTAAAAATCATCTGGCAGAGCGTCTGGCGCCTTTGGGGATTGGTATTGATGATCATTACCATTTTACAGGCGATGAATCCGCAATTCGGATGTTCTTTTTCCGCCTCGCAGTTCGTTATTTTGGTGATCGCGAATTTCCATATGGTGAACAATTGAAACAGCAGGCCGATGAGGGGATCGACCGCTTAGTTGCTTCATTTACGGCAGAACCATTTATTCGCGATTCAAAGCGGATTGCCTTACGCTTCTATTATGCGCTGGCTGCGATTCGAGTACGCGAGGGTCATTTTGTTGACCCGCATAACTTAGATGATATTTTTGTGCCAACGCATGATATGGCGCCAACAACGCAAGCCTTGTTGGCGGAAATGGTGGCCGATTCACTGCAGTATGACACCATCAACGCGGATCAGGCGGCAGTTGAGGCACGCGAAACCCTTTATTATTTGTATATTTTAAATGTCGTCGGCTCAACGGACTGGGAACATATCATTTCACCAAAGATGCAGCAACGAATTCAAGCGATTATGACGATTGTCGCAGACTATCATCAACGGTATTTTGGTGTTGGCATGACACCAGCTAGCGCGACGCAAATCAGGCGTGAGTTATTGGCGCCTGTGTTGATGTTTGAGTTACATGCGATTGATGTCGGACACCGCCGTTATTTTGACATGGAAGAGGCTTATCGCATGTATCCGGTGTTGGTAGAAATGGCCATTAATGTCAGTCGTGACATTGCGCCGTTGCGAGATCTTACGCCTGAAGAGTCTGAACGCTTGATGTTTGGTTATTTGTTCACGGCGTTTGCGGCTTATCTGGACCAGGCTGATATTTTTGCGCCGATTAAGATTGATATTGATATTACTTACCGGCCGGCGTTAGAAGTGATTTTGAAGCGCATGTTGGCGGGGATGGCGGAGTTTAACATCGTGTTTACGAATCGTTTTGAGGATAATGTTGATTTAGTCATTTCAGATGCCATGTTGGCAGAAGTTGACAGTCGGAACCGATTTGATTGGCAACAACTGCCAACGATTAAACAGATTGCCCAATTACGGTCACGTTTATCGGTCATTAAACGCCAAAAATTCGAAGCACGGTTTAAAGAATTGAACCCCGAAAATGATTAGTAAAACGCC
>NZ_KQ970394.1:32307-39823 GCF_001579105.1 Weissella sp. DD23
GGGCGTTTCAGTAGAGGGATAGTCTTTTTGTCAGTAGCATTTGCAGGGCTGGGACATCACGCTATAATGAAGCTTAATAAAGTAGCTTGGTAATCCCTAGACTAAGGGCTACTGTGAGAATTGTGGTGAAAGAGTGGTGAGAAAGACGATGGAACAGAGTAATCGCACGATGAGGATGTATCAATCATTGGCTGAAATTGCGGAGCAGGCACTTCTGAATATGGAGACACAGCAGTCGGCACCAGCTAGTACCACAGCTGAATTGGATCCATCTATTTTGAAAGCTTTTGCTAAGCGACTGGTGAAGGTGCTTGATGAAATTGCGACTGAAGATGAAGTAGCTGAGCACGCCCAATATGTGCAGGCCCGGGCTAGTTTGATGGCAACCATTGAGCAGGTTGCTGATGTCACAGATGCAACAATTAATCATTTGTGTGCAGCTTTAAGTAGCACTCGTGATGCCATTCGGCCACTTCAAATCGCGGCCACAGCTGACAATATGATGGCTCAGCAAGCGTTGGCACAACACTGGCTAGATGTTTATGCACCGGCAAGCGTTGACCCAAGTTTGAGTGAGCCTTATCAAGCGTTACGTGTCACGGTAACCACGAATCGGTTTGGCCTGCTACAGGCTTTAGGTGTGTTCGACCATGAATTGGTCGCTTTTCACCGCGAAAGTCGGGAATTTTTGGATGAATTGGTTGGTGGCTTATATTTGAAGGTTGCGCAGTATCAATTGCTACAATTTGCTGATCTGGTGAACTTCTTTTCAGCAGCTCACCTGTACGTGGCGATTGCCTCGGCGCCAGAGGAATACATGGTCATCGGTCAATTAATTCAACAGTTGGAACCAGTACTAAGCGATAAGATTATGTCGCTATCTGATTTGCCAACGGTTGCTGCGTATGTGCAGGATTTGTACACTAACGCAGCGATGGTTTGGCAATCTAATGCAACGCTGACTCCTGAATCTGACCGTTTGATGGCTGAGAGCCAAGCCACACTTGCCCAAGCTGCAACGCGTGATGATTATCGCTCAGTTGTGGCATTGTTACGCCAAGTTCGTTTCGAACAGCCAACGTTGGCTAATTAATGAGCGTATTGTTCAATCAAGGCGACAAAGTCAGGTAAGCTAATGGCCCAGGCAAGCGCAGAAGATAAATTATCCCATTGAAAAATAACATCCGATTCAGGTGTACCGTCTTGATTGAAAACGCGAAGAGTCATGAGACCGAATTGACTGAAGCTAGGTAAGCTACGAATTTCACGACCGTTGGCTAAATCAATACGGCCGAATCCGTTATTGTTATAAAAGCTGGTGATTTGATCATTGTTCATGGTAGGTACCCCCCCATTCTTTCAGTATTGTACTAATCCGATATGTCCCAGATTTGAGCTAATTTCGCGACCTTTGCGTCTGTTTGTTATCCAATTGCGCTAAAATTCGTTAAATCGTGCCAATTGTGGTCCAAATCAACTTTTTGTAAGTATAACGGTTATACTAATTAACATAAAGTAAGTTATCAAACAACGAAGAGCGGGGGATACAACAATGTACAACAAGTTAGAGAACAAGCAATGGATGGTCGCTGGATTGTCAACTTTGGTTATGACGCAAGGACAATTGTCACGTCAAGTTATTGTTGAAAACCGCAAAGTTGATTTGACGACGAAGTAATAATAAAATTCCTGTAGGCATGTCTTAAGAGAAGGTATGCCTACATTTTACATATCTGGCACGGGGTACCGATCCGTTGTGGGAACGGCTTGGAAACATATATGATTCTAGTTATGAGAAATGTCGCGTAACCTTCGCAAGTTAACGACCTAATATAAAGATTTTCAGGGCCACGAAGTTACGCATAATTGCGGAACTTTGTGGCTTTTTTAATGCAACAAGGCAGTAGGGTTCACGGTTATGATGAGAAGAGGGAAAGATAATGAATTTCAAATCATTACACACGGCTGATTTTGAGTCAAAAACACACTACAAAATGTATAAAGACGGTAAGCAATGGATGTTTGCCGGAATTATGGCCATCGCGTTGGGGGCTGGTATTGTTGCGCCTTCACAACAAGCATCAGCAGATACCACTGATGCGGCGACAGTAGCCACGACAACCAATACAGGAACTAGCTCGACCAATAGCAATACGGTGACATTGTCAACGTCGACTAGTACCACTACAACGCCAACGACTGATGCAGCGACAACATCTGCTGACACAGCGGTAACACCAGTTGCCACGGCTGCGACAGTCAGTGCAACGAGTCAATCAACGGGAGCGACCCCGGTTTCGACAGCATCAGCGACGCCAGCACCTAGTGAAACAGCTAGCACAGCGGCATCTAACACGTTGACGAGTAATGCAGTGGGAGCTGGTGATAGTGCTAATAGTGCTATCAAGTCAGCAACTTCTGGTTCAACGGCCGATGGTACCGGTACGCTGGGTTCATATGGTAACAAGGATGCTTACCCATCAATTTCTGGTAATTCAGCAACGTCATCGATTAATAATCAAGGTGCGGTAACGGTTAATAAGAGTGCCTCAACATCAAGTTCAAATTCATTCGATGTGAACATGTCTAAGGCAGCCTCAACGTCAGCAACGACTAACACAAGCTCGGTTGCCGTGACGATTAAGGCACCAAGCAACGCAACGGTTGGTAACATCAAGTACACGGTTGACAGTGCTGGTAACACGGTCGCCGTAACACCTGGTGGTAGTTCATATATTGTGAACCAAATGGGATCGGGGATGACCTCTGATATCATGTCACAAGCTACGAGTACGATTAAGTCTGAATTCGCGGTTGCGTCAAAGAATTCAGTCGCTGCGGTATCTGCTAAGAGTGTGGCTAATAGTTACAGTAATTTGGCAACGTCTAACAAAGCGCAACAACAATCACAACTGGCTAGTGCTAAAACTGCGGGTGATGCAGCGACAAGTACGTCATTGGCAGTGGCTAACCGGATATCTAATTTTGCGTCTAGTTTGAAGAGTTCAAACGTAACTTCTTTTGGTGTGGAATCAGCAGCCTTGTCTAATGCTGCAAGCTACATTAAGGCGGGTGATTGGATTAACGCGGCTACCCAATTGAGTTTAGCCACTAGTTATGCATATGGTGGGGGCCTGGGATTTTCTAAGGACTCAAACTTCAGCTCTTTGACTTCATTGAAAGACAGTTTTACAGGTAAGACGAACTGGAGCCCCGCTCTTAATAATACGATTACTAATTCTGACTATACGGCCTATAACAATTATGTTGCACAATCATCAGTTGCTGCATCAACAGCTTCAAGCTATGCATCAGTTGCTGCAGTTAACTTGTTATCTAGTCAGTCAGCGCAAACGGATTACAATTCATACTCAGCTGCTGCGGTAGCGGCTGCTAAGTCAGCTGCTGATTTGGTAACATCGGCCCGTTCTATTGCAGCTGGTCTGAATACGTCGAGTGCGGTTATTATTCATAATTCTTATTCAGGCGCCAATACGTCAGTGACACAAAGTTACGCTAGTGCAGCAAATAAAGCGGCAAGCAGTGTCACGAATATGTTGAACAAGTCGATGGCCTCATTGAGTAGTGGGTTTGCGTTTAACGTCTCAGATGCAGGTGTTGCGGGAACTTTTTAGGTATCTGCGGGTGGTTATAATCCTGCTACGACAGCAACTCGGCTCTCTTTCGCTTCCAGTGTAGGTAGCTATGCAAAATCTAATGCGGCTAAAAATACTGGCAAATTAGCAACCATGTATAACAGTTTGGCTTCGTATATGGATTATCTGCAAACGTCAGCTGGATCGACGACGCTTGCGCAATTGCAGATGAGTATGCAGTCACAAGGAGCGTTATTCTATTTCGGTGGTGTTGTACCTGGTATGAGTTATTCACCAGACGAATTAACGAGTGCATATGCTGCCTTGTCTGACGCGATGGCGAACTTAACGGACATTACGAATTCGTATACCGTTGCGGCTGATTTGACGAAGAGTGGGTCTGTTTTGACAACTAAGTCGTATGGAACGACATATAATGCAGCACTTGTTGATCAACTGACGTCTGCTTTAACAAATCAAGTTAAGACTGTGAATAATTTGGTTGATAATATCAATCAATACGTTGTAACAACAATTCCGACTTTTGTTGGAAATTACTATGCATACCAGTATCTCAATGCTAAGGATGGTCAGTCATATCGAGATCTTGCGGGAATGTCAGGCACGTGGCAAGCAGTGCAAGATTCAGCCGCAATGATTGTTGACCAGCTGGCTTATCAACAAGCTTCAGATTATGCATCACTATATACATCAATTGCAAATAGTTACCGGGCACTAGGCACGAATGCTGGAAATTCACTGCTGGGAAGTTTGTATGATGCAATGGCATCCGCACAAAATTCAGCGTATTCTGCCATGAAGTCAGCCTATAACTCACAAAGCGTAGAGTTCAATTCATTAAGCCTGGCCGGTGCACTGAGTTTTGGCCTCTTTAACGCAGTCCCTGGTTACATTACGTTAGGAATTACGAACGGAACCAAGGTTGTTGGTAGTCAGCTGGCGTCAAATATTCAAGTGATGATGACGCAAATGAATTCTGGTTTGCAATCGATGACGGATTCATACGCAAGTTTGTTCAATGCTACGTCAGCGGCGGCTGTAACTGATGTTCACTACGGTGTCGTGGCACAAACGCCTGCTACGTCAGGCTTGACGGGTGGTACGTTCATTGACAACAACTACACCACAACGGCAACGGTTAATAATGTTGCCAATACCACAACGACTGACGTGGTTTACCAAGTGGTTGATGAGGGTGTTTTGACATCTTTGGCAGCAACGACGTCTACTGATTCAGCAACGGCGACAGCGATTGCAGCGGCAAAGTCAGTTTTGGCAAACAGTAACGTATCACAACAAGATGTTGATAGTGCCGTGAATGCCATTTGGTTGGCACTTGATCACACAATCGCGCCATCAACAACTGCCGGCAAGACAGGAAGTGCAGCCGTATCAGCTGCCGCAACCGCTACAGCGCCAATTTCGTTGACGTCAGCGGCCCAAACAGTCACGACGACAACAGATTTAAATAACGCTGGAGAAAAGAAAACCTTTACGGTGACTGGATCAGCTAACTACATGAAGCCAACGTCAGTGTTGTTGAAGGACAGTCAAGGAAATACAGTTACGGATTACACCAGTTCAGCAACCTACAATAGCCAAACTGGTCAATTCAGTTTGAACCAGGTTGTTTTGCCAACCCAAGGCGACTACAAGTTGGTCGTTGTTTGGACGGCCCAACCGGATAAGTCGGATATTAATAGTTACAACGGTCAGTCAACGATTAAGTTGGCAACTAGTTGGACGAATTTGGATAAGACGGCGGGCAGTTCATCTGAAACCGTCAATGTCCAGCGTACTTTGGCAGTAAAGGTGTCATTGCAAGTGCAATACACAGATGCAGCGGGTACGGTACACACAACTAATCTGGCAAATGGTCTATTGATTGGAACAGGAACTGTGATTATCAACGATCCACAATTAGGTGCGTACGTTGGGATGACAGCTGACCAAATTTTGTCCTTGGACAAAACAGCTGGTACAACAAATTCAATTTTGCCAGCTGGATATCACTTGTCAGTTAATAGCAACGGTACGTTGTTGATTACTGTGAATGGGACAGCCATTGATAACGGTTCTTATAAAATTGATGCTGATAACGCGACGAACGATGCATTGACTTTGGTGTTGCACGCAGATGCAAACACCCAAATTGCACGTGTTGTTGTGAAGGGCGGCTACTATCCAACCACTGTTTCACAAGGATCGGCAACCGGGGCTACTGGCTCGTCGATTGTCTTTAACACGAACGATACATCTTTGAAGATGCCAGGTGCAACATACACGGTAACTGGACCAGACGGTAAAACGTATGCAAGCTTCAAAGATGCACTAGCAGCCAACCCGACCTTTGACGCAACAAATTGGACTGAAGCCACTGGATCAGATGGCACACGTCAAACATTTACAGTTAACTACGTCTTTAATAAGCAAATTGCGCAACTTCAAGTTGGTGCGCCAAACGCGGGCTTGTCTGAGCAAGTGACTGGTGATACTGATTCTGACATTGCCTTTAAGGCCAGCGATGCTGATCTGAAGAAGGCAGGCTTTACGTACACGGTAACGGCGCCGGATGGCATCGTTTACGCGTCACTTGCGGCGGCATTAGCAGCGACGATGACGGTTAACGGTTCATTAGTGAAGGTCGGTAAGTTTGATGAAACTGACTTTGCGGTTGGCGTTACCGACCCAAGTCAACAAATTTTCAAGGTGACTTACACGCCAGATGCACAATCGGCGACGGTTATTGCTAATAAGGATGGCGTTAACAGTACATTGGAAACAATCACTGGTAAGACGTCAGATAAGTTGGCGTTTACGACCGTTTCAGATGCTACGTTAGCTACGCCTGGGTACACTTACACGGTCGTTGGACCAGATGGCGTAACCTATGCAAGTTTGGCTGAGGCCGTTGCGGCTAATGGGTCATTTGATAATACGGATAACGCGGGAACGGCTGACGAAAGTGTCCAGACGTTTACGGTTAACTACGTCAAGACAACCCAACATGCCACGATTACAATTCATGACAAGTCAACGGGTAAGGTACTTGGTACAGTTACGATTTCAGGTAAGTCAGGGGATGCGATTACCGCGGACCAATTGGCTACAGCTGTCAGTTCAGTGACTGATGCACAACCAAATTATGCTGGCAACATTACGATTACGAGTGATACGGCATCAGGTCAAAACTTTGACTTTAACGATGGGGCAGATCAATCGTTTGATGTGACGTTTGTCCACAATGCCAAGTTGGTATCAACGGATACAACGTATACCGGTTCTGTTTCATTTAAGGGCACTAACTTAGCTGTTAATACGCAAACTGCCGTAGTGACTAAGACTGCTTCAGTTGACGCAATCACTGGTGAAATAATTGATGCCGCCAATGCGGATAACTTTGCAAATTATGTGGCACCATCTTATGCGTTGAAGTCTGGTACCGCACAGGTTGATGCGACGGCTGGAACAGTGACGTTTTCCTATGTTGCAGCAACGTATGTGAAGGGTTACTTTGCAGACAAAAATGGGGTGCAATTGGCATCTTTGAGTGGTAACACGACGTCGACGTCGGCGGTTATTACTTACACCGAGATTAAGACGGTTCCACCAACTTTGCCTGGCGATGCAGCAACTGATGCTAGCGAAGCGGGTAGTTCAGCATCAAAGGCCAGTTCCGCAGCATCTGCAGCGGACTCAGCGGCGACTGAATTCCCAGCAGCGTCAAGCGCAGCTAGTGCAGCAGATTCATCAGCTACCATAGCATCAAGCGCAGCTTCAGAAGCCAGTTCCGCAGCCAGCGTCGCAGCTTCAGAAGCAGCAGTAGCAAGTTCTGCAGCCAGCGCGGCTGATAGTGCGGCAGCTGCTGGCGATAACGCCGCAGCATCAAGCGCAGCTAA
>NZ_KQ970394.1:39843-40430 GCF_001579105.1 Weissella sp. DD23
CCTCGAGTGCGGCGGAGGTAGCGTCAAGTGCAGCTAGTGACGCGGAGTCAAGCGCTTCGGAAGCGGCGGCAGTTGCTAAGTCAGAAAGCCAGAGCCAGTCAACGTCAATCAGTACGTCACAGTCTATTAGTCAATCTACGAGTTTGAGTCAGTCGACATCAACGAGTCAGTCTTTGAGTACGTCGACGTCATTGTCAGGCTCGACGAGTTTGTCAAATTCTATTTCGTTGAGTGGATCAACGTCATTAAGCAACTCGACTTCGACAAGTTTGAGCAATTCAACATCATTGAGTAACTCGACTTCAACGAGTTTGAGCGATTCAACGTCATTGAGCAGCTCAACTTCAACAAGTTTGAGCAATTCAACATCATTGAGCAGCTCGACTTCAACAAGTTTGAGTAACTCAACTTCAACAAGTTTGTCAGACTCAACGTCATTGAGCAGTTCAACATCAACGAGCTTGAGCGATTCAACGTCATTGAGCAGTTCAACATCAACGAGTTTGTCAGACTCAACATCGTTGAGTAGTTCGACTTCAACAAGTTTGAGCAATTCAACATCATTGAGTAACTCGACTTCAACGAGC
>NZ_KQ970394.1:41954-42558 GCF_001579105.1 Weissella sp. DD23
GTTGAGTGGATCGACTTCGACAAGTTTGAGCAACTCGACATCAACGAGCTTGTCAAACTCAACATCGTTGAGTGGATCAACTTCAACAAGTTTGTCAGACTCGACGTCATTGAGTAACTCAACTTCAACAAGTTTGAGCAACTCGACGTCATTGAGTAACTCGACTTCAACGAGTTTGAGTGATTCAACATCATTGAGCAGTTCAACTTCGACAAGTTTGAGTGATTCAACATCATTGAGCAGTTCAACTTCGACAAGTTTGAGTGATTCAACATCATTGAGCAGTTCGACTTCAACGAGTTTGAGCAACTCGACGTCATTGAGTAACTCAACATCAACGAGCTTGTCAGACTCGACGTCATTGAGTAACTCAACATCAACGAGCTTGTCAGACTCAACGTCATTGAGTAACTCGACTTCAACGAGCTTGTCAGACTCAACGTCATTGAGTAACTCGACTTCAACGAGTTTGAGTAACTCGACTTCAACGAGTTTGAGCAACTCGACGTCATTGAGCAGCTCGACCTCAACAAGCTTGAGCAACTCAACGTCATTAAGTAACTCAACTTCAACAAGTTTGTCAGACTCAACATCGTTGAGCAGT
>NZ_KQ970394.1:43419-48656 GCF_001579105.1 Weissella sp. DD23
CGATCTTGAGCAATTCAACATCATTGAGTAACTCGACTTCAACGAGTTTGAGCAACTCGACGTCATTGAGCAGCTCGACATCAACGAGTTTGAGCGATTCAACATCAACGAGTTTGAACAACTCGACGTCATTGAGCAACTCAACGTCATTGAGCAGTTCAACATCAACGAGTTTGAACAACTCGACGTCATTGAATGGATCGACTTCAACGAGCTTGAGTAACTCAACGACGAATGGGCGTAATGCTGGTGCTAACGTTGCAGCTGGTGTTGCCACGATCGGCGCAACAGCAGCTACTGTTGCGGAGACTCCGTTGACGAACCAGGGAAGTGCTGTTGTAACATCACTTTCTAATGCAACAGTTAATGTCGCGGGTGTTGTTAATGCGCCTGGTCAAACAGCGGGAATTGCTGGTTCTCAAGCGGGAGATGATAATAACGGACGTATTAGTGCCGTGACTGTCGATCAAACGTCTGCAAATTTGGAACACGCAACGGCCGATGACCAAGTCTCAACGACTGAGTTCTTGAGTGTTGCTGCGTTGATTATGATGGGCTTGTTTGGTCTCTTTATTGCCCGTCGTCGTAAGGATGATGACGAAGATGAGGATGACTCTACAACAACCCGTTAGTCGGTGGAAGTTGATTATAAAAAATAAGGCGAAGCGATAGTCCGAAGAGGGAGTATCGCTTCGCCTTTTTGTGATGCAAGCGGGATGATGAAGTCGCAGAAAATAGGGTATTAATTACGTGAAAGCAACGGTTCTGGCGGTATATAATAGGAAGTAATTGTACGACGATTAAATAAAATTAGTAGCGTTATGCGTAGCTTTGGGGTGGAAGCAATATGAAAATTTATATACTAAATGATTCGTTCTATGTTCGACGCTCGGGGTTAGATAACGCCGGCATTTTACGAACAAAATTATTCAATAAACATGGCTTACAGACGCAATTCGTGACTTACAAGCTTGATTTAAATGCACGTTTTGGCCTTGGAACGGTGGCCGACTTAACGCCAAATTATTTGAACATGTATGAGGAGTTGATGGAACGTCCAACAACATCAAATCCGATTGATATTAAAACAATCATGTTGCCAAATATTGCACAGGATTACATCGACGAAAATGGTCGTGAGTTGCATCTAACGGATGGCCAAACGATTAAATTACAACCGGGTATTGATCACAAAACGTTGTTGCTATGGACTGAAATTGCGGTAAATGGGCAAACAACACGGATGAAATTTTTTGATCCACGTGGGCAACAAATCGGGACTGAATATTTTTCACCTGATGACCAACAGCTGTATTTGCGAGAGTTTGTGTCAACAACCACACCAACCAAGATGTGGACGACCGTGACAGCCACTGGGCAAACAACTTATCGCTACCGCACGGCTGATAATCAAGAGCACATGTTTGATAGTGAAGCGGCGATCCAAGCGTTTTGGTTAGATGAATTGGTCCGTCAAAATACGACTGCCGACGAAGAAACGGTCTTTATTGTGGATCGTAATGCTGAATGGTTTGACGCCTTGCAACAAATGACGGAACCGGCACGCAAGATTAGTGTCTTGCATAACACGCACACGATTGATCCGCAGCAGGTGATGGGACCACTAAATGAAAATTACGAAGCGGTCTTAAATCATCAAGAATTGTTTGAGCGTTTCATTGTTTCCAGTGACCAGCAGGCAGCTGATGTGTTGGCGCGATGGCCCAAGGCAACCGTGACTGCGATACCGGTTGCGGTATTACCAGATCAGCGACCAACGAATACACCATTTGTAGAACGTGAAATAGGTTTGGTAGCAATTGTGTCACGAATTGCACCGGAGAAAAACTTGACCGAAGCAGTGCAAGCAATTCACTTAGCGCATCAGCAAAATGACAGGATTCATGCTGAAATCTGGGGCTCTGGTAATCATGGTGACGACGACCGTTTGCAAGCATTCATTGATCAAATTGGCGCTACAGCCTATATCAAATTAAAGGGGTACACGGCCCAACCGGAGCAGGTATGGCAACGGGCCCAAGCGACGTTGCTAACGTCACACAATGAAGGATACGCCTTATCGTTGGTTGAGGCGTTGGCAAATGGCGTACCAGCAATTTCTTACGATGTTAAGTACGGTCCAAGCGAATTGATTGATGAGTCAACGGGCCGATTAGTCCCTGAACACGATTACACGCAGATGGCTGAAACGTTAGTAAGGTGGTTTAATACGCCGGAAGAATTGGCACGTAAAAGCGCAGCTGCGGTAGCGTCAACACAACGGTTTAGTGCAGAAAATATTTGGCAGAAGTGGAATGAGGTGCTGTCATGATTGGATATGTCACGTTAACGGTGCCGGTTAAGCGACGCCACGAGTTGGTGTCAGATACGATGCGAGTCTATTCAGGCTTGTTTAACATAAATGGTGATTTTTTGGTCAATGAGTCGAATGCCTACGAGGTGCTTGGTGCTTCTTACGATGGTGTGTCACAAACGCCGCAACGTGGGGCTGAATTTACCGAGAATTTGATAAATGAACACCAAAGTAATTGGTTAATCGGTGACCAGGTGCGCGTGACCGTACTTTTAGATGATGCGGGTCGCGTGCATGAAGTCGGTTATTACAATCAATTAGGCAAATTAGCACTAAGCGAACAATTCCGTCCGAACGGGCAATTGGTACGACGCCAGTACTGGAATCACGCTGGTCAAATTAGTTTGACGGAATTTTTTGACGGTCAGCAACAAGTAACCGTTATGGCAATGCAAACTGAAACGGAGGCACACTGGTATCAGTGGCCAAATCAGTTGCAAGAGCGCCACTTAACGGGTGAACTTGATTTACTCTTTGATCTACTACAGGGCGCAGTTAATCGTCATGAAATTGATTCGTTGTGGGTCGACGAGTCTGTTGCAGGGGTAAATTGGGAAGTGTTGGGTGTACCTGTACGACGCCTAACGGACGATGAGGAGTTGTAAGATGAACTTTTTTATTAACGGTGGCTTAGCACGCACTAATTCGGGTGTTGAGCACGCTATTCTCAAGCGCCTCCAACTGTTTCGTGACCACGACGTACCGGCTATGTTGGTGGCGACTGATTTTTTCTTTGATTTGCATCGAAATGCAGTTATCTGGGGTCTACCAGAGTCCCAATTATTAGGGTTGCATGATTGGTTTATTGATGCGCGTGATTTTGTTGGTCAGGGTGCGCCTAAGCTATCTGATTATCCAATGCCAGCTGGCATGGTTGAATTACAGACGGGGAATGCCCAATTACGACAGTTTGCATTTGACGGGCAAACAACCAGTCTGATTGATGTGAATGCGGATGTGAATGGGGATATTTACGCTGTGTCATATTTCGATCAAAATCGTCGCCAAACACGGGCAGAATGGTATGACCCACGGGGCTTTATCATTGCGGAAGATCGCTATATCATGCTGGCAGATAAGAATGTGCGGGAAAGCCGGGCGTTCTATTCACCAACTGGGCAATTGACGATGTTGTACACCATGGCACATGATCGAACGGATATTGATGAGTTTGAAATGGTCTCAGTATTTGATTATCACGGTCATGATTATCAATTCTTTGGCACTGATGAGTTATTTAGATTCTTTTTTGACGAAATTAATCAGGCATTTGGTGGTGCGAATGCCTTCATCGCTGATCGAGGCATTACCGAAGCGTGGGCGTTGAACAATATGCAGACCCGGGCATTCAAAACATTTATTCTACATGCTGGCCATCTCAATGATGAAACCGCGCCAAACGGCTTGGTGAATTACAACTATCAATATGAATTCGATAATATCGGTGATTTCAATGCGGTAATCGTGCCAACGCAAATTCAACTCGAGCGGGTTGCTAATCGGTTTGGCTATCGGGAACGCTTTTTCAAGATTCCAGTCGGTATGATTAGCGATGCGGTGCTCAGTGAACCCGTTAAAACCAGTATTGAACGGCAACCACAGACGGTGGTGACGGTTTCGCGCTTGGATGAGGCGAAGCAAATTGATCACTTGATTGACGCCATGGCAATTGTGCATGAGCAACTGCCCCAGGCGCAACTTGAAATTTGGGGTAACGGTAGCGATGATGGTCGGCTTCGTGACCAGATTGCGCGTTTAGATGCCACAGACTATGTCCATTTGATGGGGCACACGACGGCAGTCTTGGAAAAGTTGGCCAACGCTCAGCTGTTTGTTGCGGCTAGTCGGTCAGAGGGCTTTGGTTTGACGATGATGGAGGCCGAGTCGGTTGGGACGCCAATCATTGCGTATGATGCGTTATACGGGCCTCGTGAAATCGTGCAACCGGGTGTTAATGGGCAATTAATCGGATTACATGACCCGGATAATGTGCAACAAATGGCGCATTGGATTCAACATTATTTGTCGAATCAACAAGCACTGGCGGCTTTGATGGCTAGCACGCTAGAAGCGCGCTTGGCCTATAGTGAAACAGCTGTTTGGCAAGCTTGGCAAAACTGGTTGACGGCAATTGCAGAATGGCGGCAAGCGAAATGAAATATTTATTAATTGAGACACTACATCCACAAATTGATGATGTGACTGAAAAAATCTTAGATGTTTATCGACGACTTAAGGAACAACGAGAACCAATCAATATTGTCGTGGTCGACTATCAACCGGAACTCACGAAACTTGCGCAAGATTATCGCATTGATTTAGATGACATTTGGCAATTGGCTGATATTGTGCAACGAACCAAGGGGTATCGGCATGAACCACGCTGGTTTTGGGATTTGCCACGGGCACCAAAAACGGAGCTCTACTCTGATTTTACTTGGGGCGAAATTAAAGCTGGTTCATTACGATTAGCGTGGTTTGATTATTTTGAACATATCAGCACAGCCTGGCGCTTTGTCCGACAAGTTAAATACTATAATCGACGCGAAGAGCCACGCATGATTGCGGAGTATGATTATCGTGGGTTTGTCTCTCGCCAAAAGATGGTGCGAAATGAGGCAGTCTATCAGGCGGATTATTTTGATGAAACTGGACTTGAGGCGTTGACAGTGCTCTATAATCAGGATCAGCAACCATATCTTTGGTTGCGCCGGGACGGCATGCGCAATACGACGGCGTATCCATCACAACTGGCATTGCAAACGGCGGTCTTGACGGAAGCATTGCAGCTCGATGATCGACCAGAAATGTATACCGTTGGCGAGTCACAACTGATTGATGACTTGATGGCCTCAGCATCGCT
>NZ_KQ970394.1:48679-55210 GCF_001579105.1 Weissella sp. DD23
GATACGACGTGGCAGTGGGTGCCAGAACGTGGGGTGCAACCAGCACATGATGGGTTAGTCGTGACAATTATGACGCACAGTGATAGTGATGAGCGACTCAAAGCGGCGGTTACAGCGGCGAAAACAGCTGGTGCGACGCAAATTCATTTATTGCGGATGTTCAATCCAACTGATTATCAAACGGCCTTAGTGGCGGATGACATGATTGATGACCATGTCGTTGAGTGGACGTTATGGTCAGAAAAAGAAGTGTTGGCTTATGAATTGGCTGACACGGATTTATTGCTGACCGTTTCAGATAGCAACCCAGTGGGCGGCATTTATGCGTACGCCATGGCGGTTAAGTTACCAGTGGTTAACATTTCAAACGACGCGCAATCACGGCCATATTTAGATGGTATGACTGGGCAACGTGTACCGATTGAGCGGTTGTCACATGCTGTTGACGTTGTGTTACAGCAAGCAAATTTAGCAGACTAATTAGTCTGCATACATAGAGAAAGCGAAGGGGAGTAGGATGAGTTATTGGGTGTTTGATCATATTGAAGTGGATGATTATTTGGCATTTGATAAACCCAAGCGCGACGTTGTTACTTTTGCGACGGCGATTGGTTGGCAAAAGTTGCCGTATTTTATTACAGCTTGGTCCGACGAGCCTGAAGCGTCGATTCGTGCCCGCTTGATTGGTGTGTTGGCAGCAACGCAAGCAGGTGACACCGTTCTCCACCAGGTACCGAGTTATAACGGTTATCAGTATGACGAAATTGTGCTCGATGAGATGACGCAACGTGGGTTGATTAATGTTGCAATTGTACACGACTTGGAGAGCATTCGACTTGGTGAAAAAGTCTTAGAACCGGAATTAACACTTTTACGCCAATTTAAGGCAATCATTGTGCATAACCAACGGATGAAGGCGTGGCTTGAACAACATCAAGTGATGGTACCGATTATTGTGTTGGACGTCTTTGATTACAGGAGTAGCGTACCGGCACCGACACAACAATTTGCGCGAAAGTTGCATTACGCGGGTTCACTGGCGCCTGAGAAAGCCCCGTTTTTGCAATCCTGGTCACCAGCGCTGAACTTAACGGTTTATGGTAATCCCAACCAGACGTTACGCAACCAACAAGCTTTTGCGATTCACCCCCCAGTCCATGGCGACATCTTGCCAGGTATTATGCAAGAGGGCTTTGGGTTAGTGTGGGATGGTGATATTCAACCAGCTGATAATGAATTTGGCCGGTATACGCGCATGAATAACCCGCATAAATTTAGCTTGTATATGGCTGCTGGGTTACCGGTCATTGTGTGGTCAGAGATGGCAATTGCCACGGTCGTGCAACGTCATCAGTTGGGCTATGTGATTAATTCGTTGACGGATTTGCCAGCATTGTTAAATACCGTGACGGCTGCTTCATATCGAAAGATGCAAGCAAACGCACAGGCTATGTCAATGCGTGTCCGCAATGGCTTTTATACGAAACGAGCGCTATTAACGATGATGATCTTACTGGAGGAGCGGGCATGAATTGGTTAGTTACAAGTGATACAACATCAAACTTAGCCCAAGCAGCCTTACAACGGCAGTTTGCGTTGCGACCAGTGCCAACGATTCCTACTGCAGTTATCGCACAAGAGTCATTACTCGTTGCGACAGCTGCCGGCACATTGACGGGGATGCAACGAGGGGATGTGGTGTTAATTATTCTGTCCGATGATCAACCCGATGAGGTGTGGTGGCAATTGATGCGTTCAGCATACGACTGGCATGCCCGCGTATTGGTCGATGATCGCAGTCATCAATTTAGTCGGCCAATTTTGGGTGAGCGATTCAGTGAGGTGCTCACGAAATTGGACCTAAAGGACGATATCTTACAGGACGCATTGGCATTGTTGAAATGGGAGTTCAATGATATTGAGAGGGATTGAAGTGGCAAAATCATATTTTGAAATTCCGGATTGGACTACTAGCGAAGGTAGCAATCCATTTGATGAAACGTTGGCCCGAACCCGTTTGTTACAACAAGCGGGCATGGCGCCAACGATTATTAATCTCGATTGGACGCCCCGGTTGCGGGCCTACCAACAACGCGATGGTTGGCAAGACCAGCCTGTTTTGGGTTTGTATGATGATTTGCAATTAGCCACGGATGTCCAAGAGCGGGTGCTGGGTATTCGTGATTTAAACTGGCCGTCTGACGTGTTGTTTTTTACGACAGATGGCGGACTGTTTGTTTATCAAGGGGCAACCCGAATTGCGGAAGCTTTTATGAATCCGATGATGACAGATCGCTTAGATGTCGTGCGGTATTTCGCGGACGGCCAGGTAGTAGCGGAAGATCGTTATGATTACCGTGGCTTCTTGTCGCAACGTATTGAATATGAAAATGGTCAACCAGCAACGCGCCGGTTTTATTCGCCGGGGGGCCGGCTACGTGGCTTCTATATTTTTACCGAGCAACAACAAGCTTCATTGAGCTTAACGGAACCCTTCTACGGCCGAGATGTATTTTACGATGAGACTGATTTGCAAGCCCATTATCTACAACATCTATTGACAGATGTTGTCGGAGAGTCGGCGGTGATTGTGAATGCCACCAATGCGAAGCTCGCGGTGGTGGCGCGTGTTACTACCTCGTTAGCACATGTCACGTTGAACGTTAGCAGTCGTGATAATTTGACACCCGATATGGACCAACTACAGGCATTGCAAGCCCGGGGAAGTCAGGTTGTGACAACGACGGCCCATCAAAAGGCGCGGTTGGCCAAGCAATTATCAGCCGAAACAGTTCAGCAGATTGCGGCGTGGCCAACACGGCCGGACAGCTTTGGGACGAGTTCGCAGTACCGCGAAGAAATTATCGCCTGGTACGTCCCTAACTTTGAGGGATCGTATGAACGTCAAGTAACCTTCGAAAAGCTGATGCAATTAATGGTGGCGTACCCCATGATGGCTGTTTGGATTGTGGGTGATGGCCCAGCGATGGACTTTTATTTGCAATGGGCACAAGAGACGCTTGGCGATGAATTTTATTTTCCAAAAGAATATTCGACGTATAAGCAACAAAAAAACGACGAGGTAAAACCGCGTGTTGCGTTAAAAATTGCGACGGATGCCCAAACGACTTATCGTGCGTTGCTACCGGCACGCATGATTCTTGATTTAGGTGATCAACCCGATGACTTCGTTGGGTCGACTGCCCTGACGTTGGGGGTGCCGTATTTCACAAAGGTGCCATCTGACTTTATGGTTGTTGGTGATAATGGTGCGTTGGTGACAACAGTTGATGAATTGGATACTGGCTTGTCGCAGTATCTCTATCGGCTAAATGAGTGGACGCAGGCACGCACATTTGCAGAGAGTTTTGCGAAGCGTTTTGACAGTGCGCACCTTGTATCTGCTTGGCAACAAGTATTGTCAGCGCAAGGAGGACAATGATGGCTGAAGATTTAGAGAAGCAAACCCGGCAACGATTACGTGATGAGGAAGTTTTAGATCGTGATCGTCAGAAAAATCGTGACGAAATTGCACGTTTACAGTCAAACCAAGCGGCAGTTGATAATGACGAAGTGCCGGTTGAAAAAATATCAGAAAAAACCCATCGCATTGTCGTAGAAGTGCAGGAGAAACCCAAAAAAGCGCCGAAAGCGAAATTCCGTCTCATTCAGGTTGGTGCCCAAGCATGGCCGGTTGATGAATGGGACTTGGATCCTAAATTACAGTCAGTACTCGTTACGACGGCAGCGGCGTTTCCGGCTCGACCATCTGCTCACTATGCAGTTTTTACTGATGAGATATTGGCTGGGCCAGACGTTTTGGCAATTGTGAAACGCCTGCCACCATTTTCAATCATTTATGCCAGCACCACAGTTGATCCAGAAATTGCGGACGTCTTGCGCCAAAAAGCAGCTTTTTTTGTGCCAGGTGCTGGGCACGCTTTATTTCAAACAATTGTCGATAATTTTTTCATGGGTCAACGTGGTATCCATTCGGGTGTTACGGAGGCGCTGGATATTGCGGAAACGTTTACGGGTTCTGTCGAACGCCGGGGACGTTTTCAAATGACGTTAAGCGGTGATTTCGGGCCCACCTTGCAACAAGTGGTGACGTGGCACCCCATCAGCGTTGAAAAATTTGAAACGGTTTTAGCCGGTATGAATGGTATTTTTTTGGATGCCGGTGATAAAAAGGTTTACCTAGAAGGAAATCAACGTGGCGATGTGTACTGGGAATGGCACGTTGAATTTATTCAGCCGGATGGTAAGCTGGTCCAATTCGTGATTCCCATGACGGAAAGCTTGCAAGAACATGTCTTTCCGGATGTGCACCCATTTTATTCTTTCCAGATGTCATTATGGATTAGCGGGCAAGGCGAGGTGGATTTTAACCGCGTGATTGTCCGGCGGTCGCGGTCGACGTATGGCACCCTGTTGCCAGGGGATGAAAAACAGATGACCAGCACCGGTGATGAGGTGTTGTCATACTTCAATCCAGGTGATTTAAAGCCACCGCTATTGGTGTCCTTTACGGGGTCTCGCTTATATGGGGATGGTTTTGAAATGATGAGTGTGTACGGTCGCCATAAATTACCGTATCTGCTTTTTACTGATAGTCGGACCCAAGGTGGTGCCTTCATGGTTGGGACGCCAGAATATGAGCAATTGGTGATTGATAAAATTCGTGAGAAGCTACAATGGCTAGGTTTTGACGAGCATGATGTGGTGTTCCAAGGGTATTCCATGGGTTCGTTTCCGGCCCTTTATTATGCGCGCCACTTCAAACCCCAGGGCATTATTGTCAGCAAGGCAATTGTGAATTTGGGGACCTTTTCCGGTCAGGATGGCTTTGCACATGGTGGTACGAAGGATTGGCCGCTTGATATGCGACGCCATTTATTCGGTCGGGTGCTTCGTGCTGATACGCCGGTCATTGATCAAAAATTATGGCAATCGATGGACCAGGTTGATTGGACACAAGTTGCCACGTATGTCTTTTCGCTCGCACAAGACGAGTACGATGGTCAGTCCTTACCGCAACTGCTCCGTTTTATTAAACATCGTGGGGGCAGTGTGGAACATTTTTGGCTGGATGGTGACCACTTGGCGCACACTGACGAGATGATTAATTTCGTTGAAGGTAAGTTAGAGTTATTGATTAAGCGGAGGCGCGCGACGTTATGAAAACATGGCAGAACGTCTATTGGACACAACAATCTGAGCTTCTGGAGTTACAAGGTGCGACGGTTACGCATGCCCAAATTGATCAAGTGAATTACGAAAATGATATTTACGCGAGTGGGTTTGGTGTCGTCGTTTGGCGAAGTTTAGTCAATTTCCGGCATGAATTTCGGCAAGAAACGCTAATGTCGCTCGTGCCAGGTCATGAATACCGTTTCCGTTTGGATGCGGTTGATGAAGGGCTAAACACGTATTTGTTGGTGACGATGTATGATCAAGCAGGCACGATTATTTTAAGTAGTGGTCGTGGTCAAAAAGAAGTGCAACTAGTGGCGCCGGCTAATTTGGATCATTATGATGTGCAAATCATCGCCTTTGGCAACGGCCACTTTGTTTTCGAAAAGATTTTTATTCAAGAAGTCTTGCTGACGGGAACCTACATTCCGAATGATTATGTTAGCCAGGATGGGCGGACGTTAGCACGCTATGTTAATCGTGATGCAAATCGTCATCTCTTTGTGGCATTTACTGAACCGTTAGACAAAGAGACACAATGGCCGATTGCTAGTGCAACGGCGGCCCAGGTGCCGATTTTATTGTTTGCTAATCTTGGGTTAGCGGCAGATTATTATCAATCAAGTCCAGAGTTTGTTACAACCTTGATCCACAATGCGCAAAGAGATGGCCGGTATGACACGATTAGCTTGGTTGGTACGGGACTAATTAGCCAACTAGCAGCAGCCTATTACGGGGAACTGCTTCAGCTACCGGTTACTTGGTTGACGCCGTTACCTGATTATGAAACGGCACGCGCACATTATGCTCGACCTAATGTGCTACGAGCGGCGGACGCACATGGGTGGCAGTTGCCCCAAGCAAATGTGGCAGGGGTGATAACTAGTCAGCAGCCAACACAAGCATTTGACGAAACCGCCTTAACAGGCCAAACGGTGAGTGTTGATACGAATGAGTTGTTACGCTTCCTCAAGCATGAAAATAGTGGTGTGTCATAACACAAAATGAAAACGCAAATCTCACTAATTAACTGTGGTGAGGTTTGCGTTTTCACTTTTTTAAATCAATTTCGTTTAAAGTGTTGACATTTAATAGGTAGGTCTGTAGTATATTACTTGTGGTTGCGATAAGTAATTACGTTATGGAGAATTACCCAAGTCTGGCTGAAGGGAACGGTCTTGAAAACCGTCAGGTCGGGAAACCGGCGCGTGGGTTCGAATCCCACATTCTCCTTTAACGTCATTGGCGTTACAACTTAAATATTTATTATCGCGGGATGGAGCAGTCTGGTAGCTCGTCGGGCCCATAACCCGAAGGTCGTAGGTTCAAATCCTG
>NZ_KQ970394.1:55565-58005 GCF_001579105.1 Weissella sp. DD23
CTCCCGCAATTAATGGAGAATTACCCAAGTCTGGCTGAAGGGAACGGTCTTGAAAACCGTCAGGTCGTGAAAGCGGCGCGTGGGTTCGAATCCCACATTCTCCTTACTTAATAACCGTGTCCTTATGGGCGCGGTTATTTTTGTATCACGGCAGTTTTAGGTTGAGATTCTGGGAGACTTGGTCTGCTTATCTAAATGACTTTGGGAGGTTGTGAGACGATGCTGACACTACAATTGAGGTACTTGAGATATGCCATTGCGTCTGCTGTCTTAACGATTATTACGGCGCTGACGATGCCACTTTTACAGGGGAAAGCAGCCCTGTTGCACATACCGGTACCTCATTTTGAGCTAATCGCGTTTAGTGTGACAGCTATATTCATTGTGTTAGTTAATGTGCGAATGCTAATGCAGGCGTATCGCCAACAAAAGGAGACCCAATTAACCACGTTGTGGGTACCAGTCGTGGGTCAAGCCCTCTGGTTTGCAACGGTAGCGTGGTTACATGAAATGCCGGCAGCAGGGGACTTCTTGCGGACGATGACATTGCCGTTTGCGTTAGCGGGGGTCACGTTGTTGTTGCTATCGCTTGGTTTGCTGCAACGCCGTGAGCGTGCGATTCCATTAGATGCGATGATGCAACAAAATGCTCGCCGACTAACGTGGATTACGGTTGTGTTGGCCATTTACGCCTTGCTATTTTTCGGCATGACCTTAAATTGGCAATCGGGTTTGGCGGTTGCAACCTCAGTTTTGCTAATCGTTGATCCCCGTTGGCCAGCGTTTTGGGCCGGTTGGCGTCGTTTTAAAATTTTGCGGGCGTTGGCTGCCGATGGGGTAACCTTTCAAAATCCACAAGTATTGGATTACGTGCATGATGTAAAAAATGTTGTGGTGGAAAAGACGGGTATTCTGACGAGCGACACGATTGTTGTGCGGTCGGTCTTGTCGGTTGATGAACGGTACAGTGATTTTGATATTTTGGGGATTACGACTGGTTTGTTGGAACCATTTGATTCAGAATTAACCCGCTCGGTCTTGGCATTTGCCGAAGAGCGTGGGGTGTATCCATCAAGTGCCTCAGAATTAGAGCTTATGCCACTCGTTGGCGTGAAGGGTGTCATCTTAAATGAGCGTTTCTCGATTGTGTCCGCGGCGTATGCGGTTGATCAAAAGTTTGATATCGATGCAGAAACGTTACAGTCGTATCAAGAATTAGGCAATTCTGTGAGTTACATTGTCGATGGCCTACAAGTCATTGGGGTCATTACGTTCGGCTCATCGCTTAATAACGCATTGCTAGCCGTTGACCGTCTCTTTACTGAGCAAGGGTTACAAGTGCGCATGGCGACGGCCGATACAACTGGTTCAACAATGCAGGTGAAAAAGCTAATGGGCTCGTTAACGGAAACCGTCGCTGATTTGACGCCAGCGGGTAAGCAAGCCCAACTGGTGGCTTGGTTGAATCAAGATAATACGATGTTGATTACGAATCAAACATTGCCTGATGATGTGCAACCAACTATTACGGTCGCGGTTGGTGATCAGCCTGTCAATGCAGACATTCACGTTGCGACAGTGACCGATTTGCGCAAGCTTTGGGACACCACTGAAGCACTCTTTAGTACGGATACCAAAGTATTGCGTTGGACGTCGGTGGTGATGGTGCTGTTTCTCTTGCTGGCAGCTGGCTTAGGAATCTTTATTTCACCATATTTCTTTGTGGCACCAGTTGTTGCAACAATCTTAAGATTAGCGCTTTCATTGACCCTTTTAACGGTCGTTGACCCCGAATCATAACAAATGTTACAAGCGTAAAACAAGGCACCCGCCACACCGCCAAAAGGTTGATGTGGCGGGCTTTTTGTAAGCGTCACAGTTTCCGCTTCTAATTGACTTATTATGGGGAAAAGCCTAAAATGAAACCTGTGTTAATAAAGCGCAAAAAAACACTATCGATTTGACATAAACGTCAACTCTATAGACAGGAGATACAAGATGAACATTGCAATGATCATCCTGCTGTCGCTTGTCGCAATCGTAATCGGTGTTGTAATTGGATATATGGTGGCTAAGACACGAATTAACCACACATTGACGATTGCGCACCAAACCGCATCAGATATTACGAGTCAAGCTGCCACTGATGCCGAGCAGATGAAAAAGTCTGCTTTGGTTGAGGCACGAGATGAAAGCCAACGTTACCAAGATCGTATCGAACGTGAGCTTCAAGAACGCCGTTCGGAAGTGAAGTCACAAGAAGATCGCTTGGTAAGTCGTGAGTCTGTATTGGATCGAAAGGACGCCTCATTGCAAAAGCGTGAGGAAGTTATTTCGGAAAAAGAAACGAAACTTGATCAACAACGACAAAGTGTCAACGACAAGCAGAAGCGTGCTGAATCATTGATTGATGAACGCGAAGCGAAGTTGGTGGAGATTG
>NZ_KQ970394.1:58025-59207 GCF_001579105.1 Weissella sp. DD23
TTGATGAACGCGAAGCGAAGTTGGTGGAGATTGCAAACTTGAGTCGCGAAGACGCTCGTGAGCAAATCTTGTCAGAAACCAAGGAAGCTTTGGTTTCTGAACGCGCTGTCATGATTAAGGAAAGCGAAGAGCAAGCTGCGGCCGAAGCTGAAAAGCGGGCCAAGAACTTGGTAGTTAGTGCTATCCAACGTTCTGCTGCAGATATGGTTGCTGAAACAACGGTATCTGTTGTGACGTTACCTAACGATGACATGAAGGGACGAATTATCGGTCGTGAAGGTCGAAACATTCGGGCCATTGAAACGGTTACTGGTATTGATTTGATTATCGATGATACACCAGAAGCTGTGGTATTGAGTGGCTTTGATCCAGTCCGTCGTGAAATTGCGAAGAATGCTTTGGAGAAGTTGATTGCTGATGGTCGTATTCACCCAGCTCGCATTGAAGAGATGGTGGAGAAGGCCCGCAAGGAAATGGACGAGCACATCCGCGAAGTCGGTGAGCAAACTATTTTCGATCTCGGCATTCATAGCATGCACCCAGACTTGATTAAAACAATCGGTCGCATGAACTATCGTACAAGTTACGGTCAAAACGTACTGGTACACTCAATTGAAGTCGCTAAACTAACTGGCATGTTGGCTGCTGAGTTAGGTGAAGACGTTACGCTTGCCAAGCGCGCAGGATTATTACACGATATTGGTAAGGCGATTGATCATGAAGTGGATGGTTCCCACGTAGAACTTGGTGTTGAAATTGCCAAGAAGTACAAGGAACGTCCGGTTGTGGTTAACGCTATTGCCTCACACCACGGTGACGTAGAACCTGATTCTGTCATTGCTGTCTTGGTTGCAGCTGCTGATTCAATTTCAGCTGCTCGACCAGGTGCACGTTCAGAGTCACTAGAAAACTACGTGCAACGTTTGCAACAACTTGAAGCCATCGCAAATGACTTCAACGGGGTTGAAAAGTCATTTGCGATCCAAGCGGGTCGTGAAGTTCGCGTTATTGTTGAGCCAGCAGCTGTTACCGATTTGGAAGCAACTGTTCTGGCCCGCGATATCAAGAATCAAATTGAGCACGATTTGGATTACCCAGGCCACATTAAGGTTACGGTTATTCGCGAATCACGTTCAGTTGAATACGCAAAGTAAGATGAAAAAGCCACCAACCGGTTTCGGT
>NZ_KQ970394.1:59227-63849 GCF_001579105.1 Weissella sp. DD23
TTTTTGCGCGTTTTTGTGTCTTTAGCGATTTGGCTAAAAATATCTAGACAAAGTGCCATATCGAGGCAATGGGTCTTGGTGCAATAATAATCACGTAGCAAAGGAAGCGCTTACAAAAGTGCTTTGTTAAAAGTTCATAAGGGGGAAAATCATGAACAATCCTGCGATTAATGTTAATTCTGAAATCGGTACACTCAAGTCAGTGCTTTTGAAGCGACCTGGGGCCGAGGTTGAGAATATCACACCAGACACAATGGAACGGTTGTTATTTGATGACATTCCATTTTTGAAAATTGCCCAAGAAGAACACGATTTCTTCGCCGATACGTTGCGCGATAATGGCGTTGAAACGTTATATGTCGATGATTTGGCGGTTGAAGCGTTAGATAGCGATGACGTGATTCGGCACCGGTTTGTCCAGCAGTACCTGGATGAAGCTGGCTACGGTATTGGTACGACACACGATGCCTTGTTTAACTACTTGGAGACGTTTGATACTCGGGACATGGTGACGAAGTTGTATGCCGGTATTCGACGTAACGAGTTTGATTTTGAAAATGATTCTTTGCATGATTTGGCAGGTCGCGATGCGGCGAACCCATTCTTGTTGGACCCATTACCTAATGCGTATTTCACACGTGATCCGCAAGCTTCAATGGGAAACGGTATCACCATTAACCACATGACGTATAAGGCCCGTCAACCAGAGTCGTTGTTTACGGAATTTATCATGCAGTATCACCCACGCTTTGCTGGGCATGTGGATATCTGGCGTGACCGTAACCACAACACACGCATTGAAGGTGGGGATGAATTGATTTTGAACGACCACGTGATTGCCATTGGGGTATCGCAACGCACGTCATCAAAGTCAATTGAAGCCTTAGCCAAGGAGCTGTTTGCTAATCCAAATAGCCACTTTGACACGGTGGTCGCTGTCGAAATTCCGCACAACCACGCCATGATGCACCTCGATACGGTCTTCACGATGGTTAACCGCGATCAATTTACGGTTTTCCCAGGCATTATGGATGCCGGTGGTCAAATGAACATTTTCATTATGACGCCAGGACCTGAGGGCACAGTGAAGTTGGCCCACCGCACCGATTTGGGCAAGACCTTGCAAGAAGTGTTGGATTTGCCAGAATTGGATTTGATTGAAACCGGTAGTGGTGATGAAATTGTGGCACCACGTGAGCAATGGAACGATGGATCAAATACGTTGACGATTGCACCTGGTGAAGTCGTGACCTACAACCGAAATTATGTCAGCAACGAATTGTTGCGTCGCCACGGCATTATTGTGCACGAAGTGATTTCAAGTGAGTTGTCGCGTGGTCGTGGTGGTCCACGTTGCATGTCGCAACCAATCTGGCGTGAAGATTTGTAACCAACAGACAAAGATGAGGAGTAAAAATAATGGCAATTAATTCAGTATTTCAAGGACGTTCATTCTTAGCTGAAAAGGACTTCACATCAGCTGAAATCCAATACTTGGTTGATTTTGGGTTGCATTTGAAGACATTACAAAAGAATCACATCCCACACCGTTACCTAGAGGGCAAGAATATCGCCTTGCTCTTTGAAAAGACGTCAACACGGACGCGTTCAGCCTTTACCACGGCAGCAGTAGAACTTGGGGCACACCCAGAATATTTGGGGGCCAATGACATCCAATTGGGGAAGAAGGAATCTGTTGAAGATACCGCCATTGTGCTAGGCAGCATGTTTGATGGTATTGAGTTCCGCGGCTTCAGTCAGGCGGATGTGGAAGGACTGGCCAAGCATTCAGGTGTGCCAGTTTGGAATGGTTTGACTGATCAATGGCACCCAACGCAAATGATTGCCGACTTTATGACGGTGAAAGAAAATTTCGGTCATTTGCGTGGCTTGACGCTCACGTTTGTGGGAGATGGGCGTAACAACATGGCAAACTCATTGTTGGTTACGGGGGCCATGCTAGGTGTAAATATCCACATTGTCGCGCCTGAAGAATTGCATCCAACGCAAAAAGTGGTGGATTTGGCCAACACGTTTGCAAAGGAAACCGGAGCAGAGCTACTCGTGACAGCTGATATCGATGCAGGCGTCAAGGGTTCAAATGTTATTTACACAGATGTTTGGGTATCAATGGGTGAAACAGACTGGGAGACCCGTGTGAAGTTGTTGACGCCTTATCAAGTTAACATGGCGATGTTGCGTAAGACGGGTACGCCAGATGATGAGTTAATCTTTATGCACTGCTTACCAGCTTTCCACGACGTGAATACAAAGTACGGCCAAGAGGTACAAGCCCAGTATGGCATCACTGAAATGGAAGTGACGGATGAAGTCTTCCGCAGTAAGTTTGCGCGTCAATGGGACGAGGCTGAAAACCGCAAGCACTCAATTAAGGCGATCATGGCAGCGACATTGGGTAACTTGTTTATTCCCGATGTGCCAGCGCTTGAAGAAAACGGTAAGTAGCTATGGCAGATACTAAGGATCACGGGATTGCGCTACCGGCCTTAGTTGCCCTTGTTATTAGTTCCGCAATTGGAGCCGGCATCTTTGATTTACCGGCCACGCTTGCGCAAGGGGCAACACCCGGTGCCGCCATCTTAGCCTGGATTATTACTGGGGTTGGCATATTGATGTTAGCGCTTAGCTTAAATAATTTGGTATTGAATAAACCTGAATTAACGGGTGTATCAGATTACGCGCGGGCTGGTTTTGGTGACTTTGCTGGGTTCATTTCTGGTTGGGGGTACTGGCTATCAGCGTGGCTTGGTAATGTGGCGTTTGCCACGATGTTAATGTCAGCGCTAGGGTACTTTTTCCCGGCGTTGCAGTCCGGCAATAGTGTGCCAGCAATTGTTTTGGCGTCACTGGTGTCGTGGGCGTTAACGCTTTTGGTGACGCGGGGTATTGAATCAGCTGCGGCAATCAACACGATTGTTACAATTACGAAGTTGGTCCCAATTTTTGCTTTTGTGGTGGTAGCCATTTTGAGCATTAAGGCGGGCGTATTTACGGCTCATTTTTGGCAAAATATGAGCACCAATGTGGGGGGTAAACTCGTCTTTAGTTCAGCGACTGGTGCTGGGATTGCCGAGCAAATCAAGAATTGTGTCATGGCAATGATGTGGGTGTTCGTTGGTATTGAAGGCGCTACGATGATGGCGGCACGCGCCAAGAAAAAGTCTGATGCGGGTAAGGCGACAATTATCGGGTTGATTTCGTTGTTGATTATCTACATGGTGGTCTCAATCTTGCCATATGGCTACCTATCATTGCAGGAGTTGCAACATGTGCAGCATCCAGCTTTGTTGTACTTATTTGAAAGTATGACCGGTCCGATTGGTGGTGCGTTTATCAGTATTGGGTTGATTATCTCGATCTTAGGGGCATGGTTGTCATGGACGATGTTACCAGTGGAAGCAACGTCATTAATGGCAGAACAAGGTTTGTTACCTAAGTGGTTTGGTGTTTTGAATAAGTACCGGGCA
Organism: Weissella sp. DD23; assembly: GCF_001579105.1. NCBI lineage: Bacteria > Bacillati > Bacillota > Bacilli > Lactobacillales > Lactobacillaceae > Weissella > Weissella sp. DD23. The sequence continues at coordinate 62,716 of NZ_KQ970394.1, forward strand.
CCCCAACATTCATTGTTGTTAACTCAGGTATTGATTCAAATCTTCCTGATTACGCTTTTGTTTACTGACGAGGCCTATAATTTTGCCTACTCATTGTGTACGGCAGCGATCGTAGTTTGCTATGTCCTAGTGGGGGCCTATCAACTAAAGCTGGGGTTACAACTGAAAAAGCTGTCGGTTATTCTACCGGGGTTGATTGCAGTTGTCTTTGAAGTGACCGCGATTGTATTTTCAGGCATGCAGTATTTATGGCTCTGCACGATTCTTTATGTCTTAGGGTTCATGCTGTATGTGAGAGCACGGCGAGAAGTCCAACAGGCGATTTCAAAGACAGAGCTCATGATGATGGGTGTCGTAATTGTTCTCGCACTGGGCGCCATTGTGGCCTTAGCAACAGGGAACTTAAAGATTTAAGTAAAGGAGTGTCGCAAATGACGAAACGAATCGTTGTGGCTCTTGGGGGTAACGCCATTTTGACGGACGATCCAAGCGCAGCCGCACAACAACAGGCAATCCAGCAAACCGCGCAACAATTGATTAATTTCTTAGCGGCTGGGGATGTGCAACTTGTTTTGACTCATGGTAATGGGCCACAAGTCGGTAATTTAGTGCTCCAACAATTACAAGGTAGTTCGGTGAAGAACCCGGCAATGCCGTTAGATACGGTTGGGGCGATGACGCAAGGCGAAATTGGCTTATGGCTGGCCGATGCCTTGAATTATGAAATTAGTATTCGTGGTTTATCACAACGGGTGGCCACGGTATTAACGCGCACGGTCGTTGACGAAGCTGATCCAGCTTTCCGTCAACCAACAAAGCCAATTGGTCCGTTTTACACGGTTGATGAACTACCGGCGATTAAGCAGCAGTATCCAGATTGGCAATTTGTCGCTGATGCTGGCCGTGGTTTCCGCCGGGTTGTCCCATCACCTAAGCCGGTTAGTATCATGGAGGCCGCTGAAATTCAGGCCTTGGTACAAGATGGCGTGACATTAATTGCCGGCGGTGGCGGTGGTGTACCGGTGATCGAAAAAGAAGGTCACGTGACAGGGGTCGAAGCAGTTATTGATAAGGATTTTACGGCAGCTAAGCTAGCTGAACTGGTCGACGCCGATGAATTGTTGATTTTGACGG
>NZ_KQ970394.1:63869-66607 GCF_001579105.1 Weissella sp. DD23
CGGCGGTACGTTATGTGGCGAAGGACTTTAACCAACCGTCGCAGACGATGATCAAACGGATTAGCGTGACGGAAATGCAGCAATTAGTGGATGCCGGCCAATTCCCGGCCGGGTCGATGAAGCCTAAGGTTGAAGCAGCTATTAGCTTCGTACGGAATACGGGGCGGCCTGCCGTCATTACATCGCTTGATAATGTGCAAGCATATCTTGCTGATGGGGATGGGACAGTGATTGTGCCAGATTAATCGAGTTATAGTTAAGCGAGCAGTCATGCTCGCTTATTTTTTTGTAAACCCAAAAAATTTAAGGGGCTGCATGCATGAGGACGCTTATAATTAAGGAGGAGAGTTTTTGAGCTGCGATTTCAAGGGGGAAATACAATGCTACAAAATTTCATGACACAGTGGCTGTATATTTCAGACTACGATACAGCCTTGGACCAAGCTTTTATTAGTAAAGCTAAAATAAACGGTGTTGATTTGGAACAACGCTATATAGCGGTTGTTTTAAGTGGGGATCAACGCCGGATGCCTGAACATCGCTTGGCGCTTAATTTGGATACGAAGCGCCGGATTTACGTTTTGTCAGTGGAAGGGGTGCAACCATTCTTGGATGCTCTGGCACCGGACATCTTTGCGGGTGTCGGGGGTGCGCACTTTGATATTTCGACAGGTATTAAAGAGGCGTTATTTGCCGTGTTGCTGACCAACGAGTTTGAGCGGGTTGTCATCTTTAATCGGGTTGGTTATCTGTATGACCTGGTTAAATCTGATTTGGTCTATCCAAATGTTGCGGCGTACTATGAACGGATTGATGATGAAACATGGCTGACGTTTTGGGAATATGTTCAGCACCTGTCATCAACAAAAGAGACAGCGTGTTTAATGCTGGTGCATCCCAAGACAATTGTTTATAGACTAAACAAAATCTGTGCAACTACTGGACTGAACCCGAAGCAAGGCGTTGATTTGTTGCCATTGATTGTGACCTATGTTCGCAAACAGACTGCCTGTTTTGATAACTTGGTAAACGAGCTACAAAGCCTGTCGGACAGTTTGTTGCCACGCGATAAAGTGGACTAGCCCGCTAGTATGGTTAATGAATGGCTGCTACGACAAAGTAGACATGTCTCGGTAACAAGTTCTAAAATTGTGGATTTTCTCTCATACCATGTTGCAAGGCTGTATAATGACCGTGAGCAATGGCTTTTAGGAGGGGACCTATTATGCAAACGATTAAAACTTTGGGATTAACGTTAGGACTGTTGGCACTCATTTTGGCGTCTATTTTCTTACATTGGGGGATTGTTGTGACAGTCATTATTATAGCTGTTGCGACGTTGACCTTAATTTATGCCACACAACATCGAGATAAAGCAGACTAATATATTAGTAATGGCTAAAATGCTACCAATTATTAAAGTTGGTAGCATTTTTTTGTTAAAAATCGAAAAAAATCTGTCCCATAATCGAAACTAATTTTAATGAAAGGGTTTACATTTTAATGGAAAGCGCTTACAATAATATTTGTGTTAGAGACACGGGGAACGCAATGTTGATGATATAGACTGAAAACGTTTAAGGAATCGGGGACCGTGTTGATAAGTAACGTCGTCATGTTTCACTCTTGCTGTTCGAGTAATCGTTCAATATCTTAAAAACTAGCTGAAAACTCTTCTCCTTCAGAAAATACCGATCGATGAAATTTCTCTCCAGGAAATATTCGAACAGCAAGAGGGTGATGAGACGACTCTTTATCAACATCAACGCTTTCACAATCAAAAAATATTTTGTGGGTCGTCAACCATACCTGAGCCATATCGCGGATACGCGGTGTGGCTTTTATATTATCTATCATGTTATTCTAGTGACATAACTGATGAGGAGATATTAGTCGTTATGATTGGGATTATTTTGACGGTGTTGGTTGCTTTGGAAGCACTTTACATCATGGGCTTAGAGATGTTTGGGTCGCCAAAGAAGCAAGCGGAAACGTTTGAGTTAGAGGAAGAATTTACGAAAGTACCAGAAGTACGTTCATTGTTGGGAAATCAAGGCATTTACAACGGTATGTTGGGTGTTTTGATTTTGCTAACGATGGTTGTGCTAAATGGCGCAGCTGAAATGACGATGTTGAAGCTCTTTATGGCTTACATTATCGTGGTTGCGATTTACGGGAGCATGACAGCTGCCAAGAAAATTATCTTGGTGCAAGGATTACCAGCAGCGCTCGCATTGTTGGCATTGATCTTGCACATCTAACGGGGAAAATGGGGTTTCGAGAGTTATTATTAGCAAAAATTTAAGAAGCCCCCTATACTATAGTTATTCCCCGTGGTAGTTACGCTAATGACTATCAGTACAAATATTTGTACGACGCGCCGTAGATATACGGCGCGTTTTTTGTGTGGTTTGATGATGTGTCGTGCTACCGCACGAGCAACAGCTAAGATGCTCTCTGATGTATGAGTGTCTCGAAGTTATTAGCAAGAAAATTTTTAACGCATGAACCGGAAGGATGATTAGCTATTCCAGTAGAGACTATCTTGGTTGCTGGCATGGTGGGTGGGGTGTGACGTAGCGATTGCCAGGGGTGAACTCACAAGTTCGGCCGACCGCCGGTTAGATAAGGCGAACGGACCCAACCCCTTAACCCAATTAGTTGGGTGCTAGCCGGTGCTCGCGCCGGCGGAGTTTACCCCTGGTCAATCTTTGGCGAAGTCACACCCCACCCACCAT
>NZ_KQ970394.1:66627-76771 GCF_001579105.1 Weissella sp. DD23
GCTTCGTCGCAACGCGACGACCCCAAATAAACGAATTTTTTCCAACGCCGCGAAACATTAATCACCTTATTGTTTTGACATGGCATATTGTTCGTTGTATAGTATGTGTTGTAATATAAATGAAACAAAACAAAAGATATTAATCAGTGGGGAAACGAACATGACAGAACCAGTACTTATTGCGGATAAGCTAAATAAGACATATACCAGCGCAGCCGGGGTGGAACAACACGTTTTGAAGGACTTGTCATTGACTGTCCCACGTGGTGAATTTGTGGCCATTATGGGACCTTCAGGATCAGGTAAGTCAACATTGCTCAATATTTTGTCAACGTTGATGAAGCCAACCGAAGGGGCAGTGGCCATTAACAATAAAGATATCCTCCACATGACTGACGATGAAATCTCAAATTTCCGCGGTCGTGACATGGGCTTTATTTTCCAAAGCTACAACTTGATTGAAAGTTTGACGGTGCGTGAGAATATCGCGTTACCTTTGACTCTCCAAAAAGCAAAGTCACGGGTGATCAACGATGCCGTTGCGAAGGTGGCAGCATTGCTTCACATCAGTGAGTACTTGGATAAGTACCCATCAGAGTTGTCAGGTGGTCAACAACAACGTGTTGGAGCTGCCCGTGCGTTGGTTCACGAGCCAGCTTTGATTTTTGGTGATGAGCCAACGGGGGCCTTGGATTCAGAAAACGCTCGCGAAATGATGAATTATTTGACGACGATTAACCAAGAACGTGAAATCTCAATTGTGATGGTGACGCACGATCCATTCTCAGCGTCATTTGCCTCACGGATTTTGTTCCTGACAGACGGTCAAATTACGAAGACGTTGACGCGTGATGATCGTTCACGTGAAGACTTTTATAACTATGTGTTGTCAGAACTTGGCAACTTTAACTAGTGGGGTGATAACATGTTTCAAATTGCTTTAAAGTCACTCCGCGCGAAGTGGCGTGACTACACCGTGCTTTTCGTCGGGTTGGTCATTTCAGCAGCTATCTTTTACATGCTGAGTGCCATCGCGTTGAACCGTGATTTTTTGTTAAATAATTCATCAATTGGTCTGATTGTGCCAGTCTTTATGGTCGGTGAATTTTTGCTTGGTGTGATTACGTTTGTGTATTTGAATTTTGCCAACAGTTTCCTGTTGCGGTTGCGTCAGTCTGAATATGGCTTGATGTCAATGTTGGGAGCGAAGAAGTCACAAATTGGTGATTTGTTAATGCAAGAAACGCTCGCCTTGGGTGTCATCTCAACGGTCATTGGTATCTTTGCTGGTATTGGGTTAACAGCTGCCAGTGGTAATTTCTTGATGAATTTGCTGGACACGAAGTTGGCAAACTGGTCAGTCTTCTCGTTTAACGCTGCATTAGCAACGTTGGTATTCTTCGTGGCACTGTTCTTCATTAACGGGCTCTACAACCGTGGTCGGTTGAGCAAGCAAGATACGTTGACGTTGTTGACGGCAGATAAGCAAGTTTCACAACCAAAGCGTCACAAGCTTCTTGATCCATTGCTTGGCTTGGTTGGTTTGGGCTTGTTGATTCTTAGCTATGTGATGATGCCAGGTATCGTGCATCTTGGGTTGTACGGGTTCATCGTTGTCCTGGTGCTTAATGTCTGGGGAACGTACTGGTTTGTGAGCCGGACGTTGAAGATGGTTACGTATGCTTTGCGTGGCTCGCGTTTCAATAACCGTGGCTTGCGGTCATTCTTGAACGGCCAACTTTTGTTCCGCTTACCTGAATACCAACGTATTTTGACGGTGATTTCAGTTATGTTTGGTTTGGCGCTTGGCGCAATGTCAGTGGGGCAAGGGTATTATCGTGCCTTGCCACAACAAGCACAGTCGGGCCAACCATTCACGGCGGCCTACACGTCGGATAAAATTAGCACATCAAATTTGAAGGACATCACTTGGGAAGCTACTTATCACTACAGTGTGAACAAGGGTAAGGTGTACTTTAACGGTGATGAGTTTAACGAAAAGAAGTTACCAACGGTTGTTGAGACCGGTAAGGGTAATGACACACGGATTAAGTGGTTAACGGGTGATTACTTGTTAGCAACGCCAGGTTCCGAATACACATTAACCAGTATTGCTAACCAAATTTTGGATAAGCAATATGGTGCAACGGCGGTTGTGACACACAATGAGTCTGAAATGGCCGTTGAGGGGGATGTGAAATCAGTTCGCTTGGTGACGGTTAAGAGCTTTGCAGCCAACGAAGCAACGTTGACGGCGAATGCAAAGCGTGAAGCTCGTTTGACCGGCACAGCAATGAATCACCAAGCCGGTGTGCCAGGTATGTTTACGTTGCTTAAGAACGTCTTCGGCGGTTTGGAATTCATGGGCATTTTCTTAGGAATTGCCTTCTTGGCGATGCTGGCATCAACGTTGATGTTTAAGGTATTGTCAGGGGTTGCTGATGACAAGCGACGTTATCGCATCTTGACGATGATTGGAACGAGCAAGCGTCAAGTAACGGCTACGGTTGTGAAAGACTTGGGCGTCTTGTTCTTCATTCCGTTGGTTATCGGCACGTTAGATGTCATTTTCGGTCTACCAATGTTCAAAGCCTTAATGGCGGATCCATACGTTGGCTTTATGCCATCGCTGATTGCGATTGTCGTTTTGTACGTCATTTACTTTGTCATGACGGTCATTTTGTACCGCCGTTTGCTTAAGTAATATCGGACGCATAAACCGTGTTCTTAAATTATTCATGTAATTTAAGGGCAGATACGGTATAATGTAAGTATTCAAAATGCTGTGGAGTAAATGACGTAAAACGTTTGTTTGAGACATCTACGACACCTGAAAGCAGGTTACCTAAACGCGCAAGGTAACCTGCTTTTTTTGTACGTGCGCAATCAGGCACTTTCCCGTAAAATGAAGGGGCTGGGGAAAGTGTTGAAGTACAGGGGAAATCTTATGCAAAAAACAGCTAAGGTTGGCGTGTTTATTATCATCGTCAATTTTTTAATTTATATTGGGCTCGGGCTGCCTGATTCTGTGTTAGGGAGCGCTTGGCCGGCGGTACGGCAAACTTATCATGTGAATGTTGACTATGTTGGCTATCTAACCGCAATTTCATTAGTCTGTTCATTTGGTTCAACTTTGTTGTATCCGAAATTATCGGCTAAACTCACGATGGATCGCATTATGATGCTAAGCATGTGGTTTGTGTTAATCGGCTTGTTAGCATTGATGTGGGGCCAAGCTGTCTGGTTGTTAATTGTTGCGGCCATTGCCATGGGGTTTGGGCAAGGGGCTATTGATATCGCAGTAAATGACTACGCGGCAAAGCGCTTTTCAAGTGGCCTAATGAGTATTCTGCACGGCATGTATGGGGTCGGCGTAACGTTGAGTTCATTCGTGATGGCCCTGAGTCTTGTGTTTCCGATGGGCTGGCGTTTGGGTGTGTTAAGCGTCATCGTGCTGCAAGTCGTTATCATGACGGTTGTTATGAGCTCACGACAAGCCTTTCGGGGGTCTGATACAGCTGTAACAGATGATGAAATGACTACCGTGAAACTGGCGGGTTCAGATTGGCTATTGCCGGTTTTCTACTTTGTCTACGGCGTTGAGTTGGTGATTGGCAAATATGTCTCTAGTTTTGCTGTTGATCATTGGCAATATAGCGCGACAACAGCGACTAATGTGGCGACATTGTTTTGGGCGGGGTTGATGGTTGGCCGTTTCTTGACCGGAGTGACAACGCGCTGGCAATCAAATCGGCGGTTGATTCTAACGCATATTATTTTGACAGCCATAGCGACTGGAATGATGTTTTTGCCAGTTGAGGCATTGCTACCGTTCGCTGGTTTCGGACTTGGCTTGGGACTATCTGCCATCTATCCGTTGATGATGATGGTGCCGTATGCGCGCTACAATGACCAAAAGGCGAAGCGAGTTGTCAGTTGGAACTTGGCTTTTTGCCAAGCGGGGATGGTGATCTTACCGCTAGTAACTGGGTGGACTTACCAAGCTGTGGGGGCGATGAGTCTACCGATTATTATCCTAATTTTAGTCGGCGCAATGCTTGGCTTGGGTAGCGTTATTTTGCGACAAAATTAATAACAGTGAAAAAGGCACCGTGCGATTAATCCAATCGCGCGGTGCCTTTAATTTATGATTATAAGATGGCGCCAGTCCACTTCTTCATGGCGATGTTGGTAAAGTCAAACTTTTCCAAAGCAGCGAAACCTTCTGTTGCAAGGTCAACGTTTGAAACAGCCCCGTATGACAACATCAAGTTAACCGGGTGTTCGTTACGATCACCGACTGTGACCAAAATAGCAGGCTTGTTTGAAGCAGTCATGTAACCAACTTCAAATGCCGTGCCTGAATCTGGATCAGCCGCATCGATAAAGGCCACAATCAAATCAGCGTTGTTCATCGCCGTGATGTCAGCCTTGTAAGTCATCGTACCCCATTCGAAGTCGGGTTCAAAATCCCCGTCTGCTTCGATAACTTGTCCACCGTATTGGTTAAGGAGGGGAACATAGATATCGTTAATTGTTGGGTTAGCCTTCAACGCTTGGTAGCCTTGCATCAAGATATTTTGTTGGTCTTCGTTGAACCAACCTGCGCCAAGATAAATGTTGCGAGTGCGTTGGCCAACAACTTCGCTGGCCTCAGCAATTTGCGCAAGTTCAGAAATCAATTGGTGTTCAGTAAGCATTAAAAATTCCCCTTATCGTATGATTATTAATAGTATAGCAATATTTTTTGAAGATATTTTGGTGACCAATATGTTTTTAACAGCGAAATGCCCGCGCCTGTAAGGACGACGACAGGGTAACGCGAATTTTTTAAATTGTTTTGAAAAATAAGATGTCGAATATAAAGGGTGGTTAGGATAGGTTGAAAGTTAATTTTAACCGTGTTATATTAGGTTTAACTTAACGAAGATAGGTGAACAACATGGCAGATAAACAAACGGAATATCGCATGTGGCACGGTCGGTTGGCGGCGCTACTTGCGAGTGAAATTGAAGATATTAGATACGATGCTTTTAACGAATTTGATGCCAAAGTAAATGGTGGCTTGATTCCGGTTGTCGCGTTTAAAACGATGCAACGTGATTTTGTGTTGCCAATTATTCAAGCGCACAACCTAGACATGAGTGATTTTTACGATGCAGAGGCAAGCGTCTTGGGGAGTGTGTCGTTAGCTGATATTAAGTTTTGGGCGAATTTAGCGACCCAAATTGGTGTGAGTGCTGCTAATGGCAATTGGCAGGCCCGCGATAAGAAGCTGTACGTCTAGTCTTGGTGGGTAACCGCAATTTCCAATGTCACGTCGATTTCACGACCGAGCGCATCATAATGCCCATACGTCGGATAAGTGGCGAGAAAGCCAATCGCAGGTTCTTCTGATTGCTGCGCTAAATCGGCAATGAGTTGGCGGGTCTTGGCTTCATCAAATGGGATGTTGCGGATGTCCGCGTCAAGCTCGACGTCGGCTAAAAACAAGTCTAAGTCGTCATTGCTGAAGAGTGGTTCGCGTTCGTAAAGTAGGGTGTATTGCATATCATGGCCTCCTGAAAATCGTGCTATTAAGATAGTACTTATTATAAGAGGATACCAGGGGTGCATGCTATGATTATGGTACAAACTACTTAAGATAGGGGGACAACAATTATGGTTGAAGCACAACATCAAGAAGCAATTGAGCAGGTCATTTTGAATTTGAAGGCCCAAGTTGCCGGGTTGAATCAACAAATCGAAGTGTTGTCAAAGTTATTAGAAGTTAAACACGAAGACGTTAATATTGACGATGTACCAGGTCAATTGAAGCGTGCGGCGACTGAAGTAATGAACAATGATCATTTGAAGATGATTTTGGTTCGTGGTGAGAATTACGAATTCCGTGAGCGCCTGATTAACCAAGCGTTCGATACTGGTGTGACCATTGTTGAAGTTGAGCAATTCATGGAAGACTATGAAGCTGGTCAACGTGGTGGTCAAGTTGGGGCGCAAAAGTTCAAGGATCGTTATGACGATTATGATGTCCTGGTGATTGAAAACTTGGAGCAATTAGCCGGTGATCGTGCTAAGTTGCAAGAAGAATTATTCGATCGCGTATATGCCCGTTCACACGCTGGTAAGTTGACGGTGCTTTCAGGTAATGCGGCCTTTATTATTGGCGGTGAATCTGAAGAATACTTGCAAATGTTGAGTTTGGGTAAGAATATTTTTGTGGGCTAACAGTAGCCAAAAAGCCGGTGGGACTTTGTGTCTCACCGGCTTTTTTAGGCTGTCGTGGCCCCGTGTAGTAACTCTGGTACGACGTAAACCGACGTTACCGTCTCGCCAGCCAACTGTTTCATGAGCAAAGCAACCATATGTTGGGCAATGGTTGCAAGTGGTTGCTGAATCGTCGTAAGCGGCAACTCCGCTAGTTGATGGATGTAGATACCATCGAAACCAACAATCCCTAAATCAGTAGGTACTGTTAGTCCCTGACTACGGCCAGCCCGTAATGCCCCTAATCCCAACCGATCCGTGGCAGCCACGATACCGGTATTACCGCACAGATTTAAATCAGCTAAAAAGGCTTGGGCTGCGTGCTCATCATTTGGCAGATGATAAATCTCAGTTGTCCGACCGGCTGTTAACATCGCGTCACGGTAACCAACCTCACGATTAATAGCAAATGGTTCAGACATATCGATGCCAAGATAAATCAGGCGCGCATAACCAGCGTCGAGTAGGGCGTTGGTCGCTAATTGGGTGCCGGCCTTATTGTCGATATCCACTGACGGAATCCCCGGTTCAGTACCATAAATGACGACAGGAACGGTTAAACTCTGTAAGAGTTCAAAATCTGACCCGCGTGCGCCACTGACTAAGAAACCATCCACATTCGTTAAATCAAAATTACGATCGTGCCGCATTTCCAATGTGTAACCCGCGTGCCGTAATTCATCCGTTAAATGCATCAATAAATGCGCATAATATGGTTCGATTTCATTGATATCATCTAACAAGATGAAGGCGATATTATAGTGCCGATTGTTGGCAAGCGCTCGACCAGCCCGGTTTTGGACATATCCCAGTTCGGCAATCACTTGCTGGACATCAGCAATAATCTCGGGTGATACCTGATCAGGGTGGTTGAGAACGCGTGAGACGGTCATTTTCGAAACGTGAGCAGCCCGTGCTACGTCTAATAGTGAAACCATAATGATTCTCCTCAAAAATAATGAAAACGTTTTCAAAACAATCTATTTCAATCATAACACGAAAATATGAACGAGATAAGGTCACTCTGGGAAGGCGAAGATGTTACCGGTAACATCAAGAAAACGCTTTCATTTGATTTTAGGGTCGGCTATAGTTGGATTTGTAAATAAAGCGCTTACATTTGCAAACAAAAACACAATGGATTTTATAAGGGGAACGAAAATGACAAATGAGGGGACTCGTCAAAAGCTACCAACGTTACCATTACATACCATTTGGATGTTGAGTTTCGCATTCTTTGGGGTACAAATGGGGTTCTCATTGCAGAGCTCAAACTTGGGACGACTATTACAAACACTTGGAGCTGATCCGCACTCGCTGGGTTGGTTCTTTATCCTACCACCGGCCGCTGGCTTGTTCGTGCAACCAATTATCGGCCGTTTATCAGATAAGACATGGAATCGATTTGGACGTCGTATGCCATATCTGATTATCGGAACGGTTGTGTCAGCCATCGTGATGTTCTTGCTGCCAAACGCAGGAAACTTGGGCTTCAAAGCAACGATCGCGTTGATCTTTGGTGCCATCACCATCATGTTTATGGACACGTCATTCAACATGGCGATGCAACCAATCAAGATGGTCGTCGGCGACACGGTTAACGAAGAACAAAAAGGTTACGCTTATTCAGTGCAATCATTCTTAGCCAATGCTGGTTCAGTGTTAGCCTCAATTTTCCCGTTCGCATTGACGGCGATGGGGGTGGCCAACACGGCTAAGCCAGGCGTCATTCCAGATTCAGTGGCGATTTCATTCTATGTTGGTGCGATTGTTTTGGTGATTACAACCATCATCGCGTTGATTAACGTCAAGGAATACGATCCAGAAACGTATGCCAAGTATCACGGTATTCAAGAAGAAGGGCCAAAAGAAAGCGTGATGCACTTGTTGACGCACGCACCAAGCATTTTCTGGAAGTTGGCAGTTGTACAATTCTTTAGCTGGGTAGCTTTCCAATATCTTTGGACGTACGGAACTGGGGCGATTGCTGATACGGTTTGGCATGCAACGGATGCGCATTCAGCCGGCTATCAAGCTGCCGGTAACTGGTTCGGTGTGTTAAGTGCCGTGCAATCAATTGGCGCTGTACTTTGGGCTTTGGTTTTGACTAAGGTGAAGCCAGCGCAAGAGTGCTTCGCCTATGGCGGTAGTTTGCTACTCGGGGCGATTGGGTTTGGTTCAATTTTGTTCGTCCACAACCAATGGGCTTTGTTAGTGTCATTCATGTTAATCGGATTTGCCTGGTCAGCAATTTTGGCTTATCCATTCACATTTTTGACGAATGCGTTGGATGGTAAGAACAATGGCACATATTTGGGTCTGTTCAACGGGGCCATTACGATCCCGCAAATTGTGGCGTCAGTTGCCTCATTTGGCTTGTTCCCATTGTTGGGTTCATCAATGCCACACATGTTGTTAGTTTCTGCAATTGCTCTGATCATTGCAGCATTGTCAGCGGTGCGTTTGCTCCGTGGTCACGTTTAAAAATAGGGGAATATCATGAAGCGAATTTTTGAAGTTAATCCTTGGACAATTACCTCGCATGAGTTGCAACCAGTGGACAAGCGTTTGCAAGAATCAATGACGTCACTTGGAAATGAGTATATGGGGATGCGGGGCATGTTTGAAGAAACATATTCCGGCGACTCATTGCAAGGCGTTTACATTGGGGGCGTTTGGTTCCCTGACAAGACGCGTGTTGGTTGGTGGAAAATCGGCTACCCAGAGTACTTTGGTAAGGCGATTAACGCGTTGAATTTTGTGAAAGCAATTATTCAAATTGATGGGGTCACGGTTGATTTAGCAACGGTACCTTACACTGATTTTGAAGTCTCTTTGGATATGCAAGCAGGTGTCCTGCACCGTCAATTTACGGTTAACGGTGTGCAGGTGCAAGTCGATCGTTTCATCTCGGTTGCGACGAAGGAATTGGCTGATTTGCGGTGGTCATTCACAGCTATTGATGGGCAGACCCACGATGTGCAGTTGACGGCATTGATTGATGGCGACGTCGTCAATGAGGATTCAAATTATGATGAAAAATTCTGGGACGTGCTTGATGCAGAAGTAACCAACGACACGGCGTTCTTAATGACGCGAACTGTGCCCAATCCATTTGGTGTGCCCCAATTTACCGTGGCGGCCCGGCAACGATTTGTGTCAGATTTGCCAGCAATTGATGTCGTGCAAGAAGACAAACAAGTTGGAAACGTTTTTGCGGGGCAAGTTGGTGCGGCAACACAGCGCATTGAAAAGCGGGTGATTGTCACGACGTCACGTGATTATGCAGATGACACGGATGTTAAGCATGCGACTGACACGATTTTTGCTAGCATTGCATCAGCAACCTATGACGACTTGTATGATGCACATGTGGCTGGTTGGGCGGCACGTTGGGAAAAGGCCGACGTTCAGATTACTGGTGACGAAGCGGCCCAACAAGGTATTCGCTTCAACTTATTCCAATTATTTGCCACGTATTACGGTAACGATGCACGCTTGAACATTGGACCAAAGGGCTTTACCGGTGAAAAGTACGGTGGGGCAACTTATTGGGATACTGAAGCCTTTGCGATTCCGGTTTATTTGGGCGTGACCGATCCAGCCGTAGTGAAGTCATTGTTGCAGTATCGTTATCAACAACTACCTGGGGCCTATCACAATGCCCAACAACAAGATTTAGCCGGTGCTTTGTTCCCAATGGTGACCTTCGATGGTATCGAATCACACAACGAGTGGGAAATTACGTTTGAAGAAATCCACCGTAATTCGACGATTGCCTATGCTATCTACAACTACACCCACTTGACGGGTGACCGTTCATGGTTGGAAAACGAAGGTAGTGAAGTGCTAGTGGGGATTGCCCGCTTCTGGGCCG
>NZ_KQ970394.1:77116-86048 GCF_001579105.1 Weissella sp. DD23
GTGCACTATTCAGCGCGCAACGACGCGTACATGATTCACGGGGTCACGGGACCGAACGAGTACGAAAACAACATTAACAACAACTACTACACAAACTGGATGGCCAAGTGGGTGCTGCAATACACGTTGGACAATGCAGACACGTTTACATCAACTTATCAGGAAAAGTTGGCCATTTCGGCAGAAGAAAAGGTGCAATGGCAATTAATTGTCGACAAAATGTATTTGCCTGAAGCTGATGTGAAGGATGTCAATGATGTGGATCGGCATATCTTTGTCGCCCATGACACGTTCCTCGATAAGGAATTAATTCCGGTTCGTGATTTGGATGCCTCACAATTACCAATCAACCAGCACTGGTCATGGGATCGCATCTTGCGCTCACCGTACATCAAGCAATCAGATACATTGCATGCGATGTATTATTTCCCAGATGCCTTCACCGAGCAACAAAAGCGAGATAATTATGAATTCTACGAGCCATTTACGGTGCATGAATCATCATTGTCACCATCGGTTCACGCTATTTTAGCAGCTGACTTGAAGATGCCCGAAAAGAGTGTGGCATTCTATCAACGCACGGCGCGTTTGGATTTGGATAACTACAATAACGATACGTCTGACGGGTTGCACATCACGTCAATGACTGGTGCTTGGTTGTCGATCGTCCAAGGATTTGCTGGTATGCGTGTGCGTGATGAACAATTGCACTTTGACCCATTCTTGCCAGCTGAGTGGGACGGTTATAAGTTCCGCTTCATGTTCCGTGAGCGTTTGCTTGAGGTGGCCGTCGATCACGATGGTGCGCAAGTAACGTTAATTTCTGGTGATCCACTGACGATTGACGTCTCAGGCGAAACCGTCGCATTGGAGGTGCAATAAGATGACTAAATTTGCAGACATTAAGGGGTTTGCGTTTGATTTGGACGGTGTCATTACGGACACGGCTAAATTTCATACGATTGCCTGGCGTCATTTGGCGGAACAACTCCAAGTGACTTGGACGCCGGAGCTGCAAGAATCGTTGAAGGGCATTGACCGCATGGGCAGTCTCGAAATGATTTTGCAAGCTGGCGGTAAGGAAAATGCGTATACGCAAGCAGAAAAAGAAGGCTTTGCCGCTTGGAAGAACGAACACTATGTTGAGCTCATCGCTGATTTAACACCGGATGATATCTTGCCAGGGATTGCCGCGTTTATTCAGGAACTTAACGATAAGGGCTACCGGGCGAGTGTGGCGTCAGCTTCAAAAAACGCACCGTTTATCTTGGATCGACTGGGCTTAACGGATAGTTTTGTCGGGATTGTTGACCCAGCGACGCTACATGCCGGTAAGCCTGATCCAGAAATTTTTGTCCGCGCAGCTGAAATCTTAAACTTGCCACCAGACCAAGTCATTGGCTTAGAAGATGCGGCAGCCGGAATTGCGTCAATCAACGGGGCCGGTGAAGTTTCGTTGGGAATTGGGGATGCGACCGTCCTTGCGGCAGCGGACCTTAATTTTGCTAGCACAGCTGAGGTCACCTTAGCTAACATTGCGGCAAAACTTGATTAACTCACAACGGTTGATAATCTCAAAAAAATAAACCACTCAAATAAGTTTTGCCACTAAAAGGCCGCCAGTTTCCATTGCGGAGACTGACGGCCTTTTACTGTGATGTCAAAAATAATCAGGATAACTAGCAATGACGGCCAGTTGATCAGCAATCATGTGCTGTAAGTGGGTGTGTGCGATGCGGTATGCCGTGTCAGCATCATCATGACGCAACGCGGTTAAGATTGCTTGGTGTTCAGCAATCAACGCTTGCCAATCTAAGCGTTGCGATGCCACTCGTAACCAGCGAAACCGGTCGAGTTGTTTCGATAAATCTTTTAACCAGCGCCACAGTAATTCGTGGCCTGTTCGCTCGTAGAAAAATTGGTGAAACGCCTCGTCCCGGGCAAAAAAGGTCGCGGTTTCGTTTGCATCAGTCGCTTGTTCAACTAATAAGTTATCCAACCAATCTAAATCAGCCGGTGTTAAACGGGTTAACGCATCACGCATGATTTGCGGTTCAATTTGTTCGCGGGCATAGCGAGCTTGTTCAGCGATTTGTAAGTCAACTTTCGCAATGTAGGTACCGGATTGCGGCACCACAGTGAGTAAACCTTCAGATTTTAGTTGCAAGATGGCTTCTCGAATGGGCGTCCGACCGTATGGCAAATCAGCAGTTAACTTGGTTTCAGTAAATTTTTTGACCTGGTACCAAGTCGAAGGTCAGAATTTGTTGGCGCAACAGGTGATACGCTTGGTCGCTTTGTAGGGGAGTGTGAGTTTTTCGTGTCGTCGGCATGGCGATACTCCTAGTTTAGTGTTTGGTTTTTGGGTGAATTGCAAACAAATTATGAACTGTTTCGTTGATTTTGATACTGTTTTCACAATCCGGAATATAAGAACGAATACATTATAACCGAGCATGGCATGACCTGTATATACGTTTTCACTGGAAAATGACTGACAGTTTCAGTGTGCACTTATTTATTATGTGAATTCAGTAACAAGTTGTCACGGAAAATGCAAACGGTTACAATTCTTTGTGTTGAAACTAATATATCAGTTTCTGAGATTATTTGGTTGATTTTACTTTGAGGAGTGACGATATGTCAAAAAAACGTATTTACCAAGCTAAGCCGATCACATTAGGTCGAGCAGTTGCTTATGGGTTGCCGGATTTGATGGGAGGTGGTGCCTTTACCATCATCGGCGCATTCTTGTTGTATTTCTTTACAACGTTTGCTGGGTTGACTGCCATTCAGGGGGCCACAATTATTGGAATCGCCCGAATCGTTGATGCGGTGACGTCGTTGGTAATGGGAAGTCTTACCGACAATTTCTATCGGACCCGTTTAGGTCAGCGGTTTGGTCGCCGTCATTTCTTCTTAACGATTGGCGCACCACTCATGTTTGCTTATGTGCTGATGTGGATCCCAAACATGGCGTTTCTGTACTACCTAGTTGTTTATTTGTTGTTTGAGATTATTGCCGCCTTTGTTTTGATTCCATGGGAAACACTCCCAACTGAAATGTGCAAGGATTATGCCAGCCGTACCAAGTTGTCATCAGCGCGGATGTTCATTTCAGCCGCTGGAACATTTATGGCGACTTTCGTACCGGGCCAAGTCATTCGCTTGTTGGGTGAAAACAATGCGTCAGCGTACTTCATTAACGCATTAGTTTTTGCTGCAATCTTTGCGGCCGCGATCTTCATTACAAACATGAATACGTGGGAGCGTGAAGTGACGGAAGAGATGATTGCTGAATTTAACAAGCGTCCAAAGTTGAACCCAATCCAGACCGTCCAAAAGGAAATCAAGGATTACCTCTCAACGTTGCGCATCCGTTCATTCCGCAAGCACTTGGCCATTTACTTGTTCTCATTCACCGGTAAGGACGTCTTTAACACCATTTTTGCTTACTTTGTGGTGTCTTGCTTGGGCTTGACGGTAACAGACTCAGCTAACATTTTGTCGTTGAGCTTCGTTGGTATCTTTGTCACGATTGGGGCCGGGGTCTTGATGGTGAAGAAGGGCCCTAAGTTCT
The DNA here is from genome assembly GCF_001579105.1 of Weissella sp. DD23. Lineage (NCBI taxonomy): Bacteria > Bacillati > Bacillota > Bacilli > Lactobacillales > Lactobacillaceae > Weissella > Weissella sp. DD23. Next base: position 80,697 of record NZ_KQ970394.1, read on the forward strand.
TGTTCTTATCAGCTTACAGTTTGATGTTGCTGATGCTGGTTGCCTTCTATGCCGTATTCCAATTGCGTCCCGAAAACATGTTGATGTGGTTGCTGGGAATCGGTTTGGTTTACCAAATCGGTCGCGCCACGCTGGAGTTTACGCCTTGGAACGTCTTTCCGTTGATTCCGGATTTGGATGAATTGTTGACGAAGCAGCACCGTGAGGGAATTTTCGCGGCGGTGATGACCTTTGTTCGTAAGTCAACGGTGGCTGTGGCAACATTTGCCGTCGGTGTCATTTTGGAAAAGGGCGGTTACATTGCTGGTGAAACAACGCAAAGCCTCGCTGCTCAAAACACAATTGCTGGTGTTTTGGTGATTGGAACTGGTGGATTGTTGGTGATTGCGGGTGCATTTGCGATGACATTGCAATTGAACCGTGAAACGCACGGTATTGTCGTGGCCGAAATTGATCGTTTGAAGGCTGGCGGTGCGAAAGCAGACGCCACACCAAAGGTTCGTGCGGTGGTTGAAGCACTAACTGGTTTTGATTATGACGATGTTTGGGATGACAAAAATGTCCCAACAGTGAAAACAGCGCGGGCTCGCGTAGACATTGAGGAAGATTAAATCATGAAACTAACTGATAACTATATGACAGAACGAGAAGCGTTCACTACGATGGGCATTGAAGTGCCAACGTTTGACCAAGTTGACTTGGTAAAGACCGCTAAGGTGACCCCAACGTGGGTGCACTTTGGGGGTGGTAATTTATTCCGTGGTTTTCACTCGGAAGTGGCCCAGAAATTAGTTGCTGCTGGTGAATTGCCGGCTGGCGTGATTGTTGCCGAAACCTACGATGATGCCGTGATTCAAGATGTGTACCGACGTTTTGATAATCGCCACTTGAACGTCACGATGAAGGCGGACGGCTCATTGAAGCGCGAGCTAATTGCCTCGGTTTCGGGTAGCTATACTTTTAATCGCGATCACAAAGCCGATTGGCAGACGATGATGACTATTTTTGCCAAGCCATCATTGCAATTAGCAACGTTCTCGATTACAGAAAAAGGCTACAATCTGCGCCAACCAGACGGGTATTTTACTAATCAAGTTTTGGCTGATTTGGCGACAGACCCACACACTACTGCGCCAGGTAATAACATGGTTGCGACGGCCGCGTTACTATTGCACCGTTTTGAAACCAATGCGACACCGATTGCAATGGTTAGCACGGATAACTTTTCGCAAAATGGTGACCGGTTACGTGAAACGATGCAAACCATTGCCAAGATGTGGGAAACGAATGGTTTTGTGGGCGCAGACTTCATGACGTGGCTTAATCAGGATGTTACGTTCCCGTTGTCGATGATTGATCGCATTACGCCAAATCCGGCTGCGTCGGTGGCTGAAGCGTTACAAGCAATCGGCTTTGCTGATACGGAGTTGATTCGTACGCCGAAGGGCACCAACGTGGCGCCGTTTGCAAATACTGAGGAAGTCCATTATTTGGTTATCGAGGATAACTTCCCAAATGGCCGACCTGATTTTACCAAAGCCGGGGTGTTCTTAACTGACCGGGCGACGGTGAACGACGCAGATGCTATGAAGGTAACGACGAGTTTGAACCCGTTGCACACGGCTTTAGCTATTTTTGGATCATTGTTAAATTACGATTCAATCGCCGAAGAAATGAAAAATGTCGACTTATTGAAGTTGATTCAAAACATTGGCTACGTTGAAGGATTACCTGTTGTGACTGATCCAGGCATCATCTCACCAAAACAATTTATTGATGAAGTGATTAATAAGCGGTTGCCAAATCCGTACATTCCGGACACACCGCAACGAATTGCCACGGATACGTCACAAAAGTTATCGATTCGCTTTGGCGAGACGATCAAGGCTTATGTTGCCGATGAGCACCGGGATGTGAATGATTTGGTCTTCATTCCGTTGACGCTAGCTGCTTGGGTGCGTTACTTGATGGCGGTCGATGATAACGGGCAGCAAATGGCTTTGAGTCCTGATCCGTTGTTGGCGACGCTGCTACCAAAGGTTGCGCCGTTACATCTTGGTTATGCCGGTAACTTGCATGATGTCGTGGTTGATATCTTGCAAGATGAACAAATCTTTGGCGTTGATTTATATGAAGTTGGTTTGGGTGTGCGGGTTGAAAATGACTTGGCCCAATTGTTGAGTGGTGAAGGCGCGGTTGCCTGCACCTTGCATAATGCATTGGCAGCGTACGGTCGATACGACGTTGCAGAAGGAGTAGTAAGTTATGGTTAAGATGGGATTTCGTTGGTACGGTTCACAAGATGATCCAATTCCGCTCAAGTACATTCGTCAAATTCCTGGGTGTGAGCAGGTGGTCGGCGCGTTGTTTGATATTCCTGTTGGCGAAGTTTGGCCCAAGGAGCGTATCAAGGCGCTTAAGGATGAAGTTGAGGCAGCCGGTTTGAAGTTAGAAGTGATTGAGTCGGTTAACATTCATGATGACATCAAAATTGGCTTGCCAACGCGTGACCAATATATTGAAAACTACAAGCAAACGATTCGCAATTTAGCAGAATATGGCATTAAGGTGATTTGCTACAACTTCATGCCAGTTTTCGATTGGGTCCGCACAGATATGCGTTTTGAGTTGCCAGACGGTTCGACTGATTTGGCTTACCGTCATGAAATGGTCCAGGGGACATTGCAAGAAACGCTTGATATGGTGACGAGCCAATCAGAAGGGTTTACCTTACCAGGTTGGGAACCGGAACGTTTGTCAGATTTGAAGAGCCTGTTCGATGCCTATGCCGATGTTGACGAGGACAAGTTGGCGGCCAACATGGCGTACTTCTTGCAAGCTATCATGCCAACATGTGAGGAGATGGATATCAAAATGGCCGTTCACACGGATGATCCACCACGCCCATTGTTTGGCTTGCCACGGATTGTGAAGAACGCAGCTGATTTGCGACGAATCGCTGCTATGTGGGACAGTCCTTACAATGGCTTCACAATTTGCACGGGTTCGCTTGGTGAGAATCCAGCGAATGATGTGCCAGCGATTATTCGTGAGTTTGGGGCACAAGACAAGATTCCGTTTGTCCATGCGCGTAATATCAAGTTCATGGGTGACAACGGTGATTTCCACGAGTCAGCCCACTTGTCTGCAGAAGGTTCACTCGATATGTATGAAATCATGAAGGCGTTGCATGACGTTAACTTCGATGGTTACATGCGTCCGGACCACGGCCGTGATATCTGGGGTGAAGTCGGGCGACCTGGTTATGGGTTGTACGACCGTGCCTTGGGCCTATCATACTTAAACGGTTTGTTGGAAGCATTGGCAAAAGGATCAGCTGATACAACGGAAACGGTTGTCATGACCGAAGAATTTGAGATGGTGTAAGCATGGCATTTTTAGATGATAATTTTATGCTTAAAACGACAGTGGCGCAGCGTCTTTATCACGAGTACGCGGCTGATCAGCCGATTGTGGATTACCACTGTCATTTGAGCCCAAAAGAAATTTATGATAATCAACAACCGGCCAACTTGACCCGGTTATGGTTGAGTGAGGGGACAGTTGGTGATCATTATAAGTGGCGGATTATGCGCGCAAACGGCGTGCCAGAACGTCTGATTACGGGTGACGGTGATGACTATGACAAGTTTGTGGCTTGGGCAGGTACGTTAGAGCGCGCGATTGGTAATCCACTGTTTGAATGGTCACACCTTGAATTGCGCCGTTATTTCGGCATCCATGAGGTACTGAACCGCCAGTCGGCACCGCAGATTTGGGCCCGTGCCAATGAATTGTTGGCCGATCCAGCATTCACACCACGTGAGTTAATCAAGCGGTCGAATGTCGCTGTTGTTGTCACGACGGATGACCCGGCTGATGACTTGTATTATCACCAATTGTTGGCTGATGAAGAAGATGCTTTTCGTGTATTGCCGGGGATGCGTCCAGATGTTGCCATGGCCATCGAACAACTAGATTTCGCATTGTACATGGAAAAGCTGGCAGCGGTAAGTGGGATTGCCATCGATAGCTTCGCCAGTTTGGTAACGGCGTTGGATCAACGTTTTGAGGCATTCCATGCACTGGGGGGACGTATTTCAGATTATGGCCTAAATACGTATCATTATGCAGCCGCAACGCCGGCTGAGATTGAGGATATTTTTGCCAAGGGACTCGCAAATGAGCCGTTAACGGAGTTGGAAATTGCACAGTACACAACCGCCTTTTTGCAGGTCGCGATGCGCCAAAATAAAGCACATGGTTGGGCAATGCAGTACCACATCAATGCCGTGCGTGCAGCGAATAAGCCACAATTTGATGAACTTGGGCCAAACGTTGGCGGTGACTCGGTTGGGACACAGGCCGACATGCCGGACCAGATGCGCTTACTATTTGAAGAGGCACAACGCCAAGGCATTTTGCCAAAGTCCGTTGTCTACTCATTGAATGATAAGGACTGGTTAGAGTTGGTTACGTTGTTAGGTTCATTCCAAGAAGGCCCCACGCAGAAAATGCAGTTTGGGGCAGCATGGTGGTTTAATGATACGCACGATGGGATGGTGAAGCAACTCAAATTATTGGCGAGCCAGGGATTACTTGCTAATTTTGTGGGGATGTTGACGGACTCACGGAGTTTCTTGTCATATCCACGTCATGAATATTTCCGCCGCATCCTGTGCGACGTAATTGGCGATTGGGTGGCAAATGGCCAGGTGCCTGATGACATGGCGTATCTCGGCCAAATTGTGACCGAGATTGCCGGGCAAAATGCCCATGATTATTTTGATATTTAATACACTTTACTAAAGAGGGAAAACAATGAAGCGTTTGAACATTCTAAACAAGTTGCAACAAGCTGGTGTGATTGCCGTGGTCCGAGCCGAGTCAGTTGAAAAGGCAGAGTTGATCGTCGACGCCTTGGTCGACGGTGGCATTAAGGGGATTGAATTGACTTTTACAGTACCGCAAGCGGACGTCTGCATTAAAAACTTGGTCGACAAGTATCGTGGTACCGACGTCATTGTCGGCTGTGGGACGGTGTTGGATGCGGTGACTGCCCGTTTGGCAATCTTGGCCGGGGCGGAATTTGTGGTGAGTCCCTTCTTTGATGTTGAAACAGCCAAGATGGCCAACCTCTACCAAATCCCTTACATGGCTGGGGCGATGAGCATTACTGAGATGAAAGCGGCACTTGAATATGGGGTGGACATCGTGAAGTTGTTCCCAGGTTCTGAGGCATCACCGTCAATGGTTAAGGCGGTTAAGGCGCCATTGCCACAGGTTAACATCATGCCAACTGGTGGTGTGAACTTGGATAACATGGGCGATTGGATTGCAGCTGGCGTTGTG
>NZ_KQ970394.1:86909-92482 GCF_001579105.1 Weissella sp. DD23
TACCATGCGGTGCAGCGGGGCAATGCGGTTGGTGCAATGGCCGTGCAGGCAGCCGGCGATAATGACGGATACCCAACACTAGTTGAACTTGAAGCGTTTATGGCGCAACCCGTTTAATGACGTAACTTCATCAGTTTGCCAATAAAATATAAATGGTACGTCATCACATGAGCTACGTCGTATAGACACTTGTTTTTGTTATAATTAAATTAATTATATGTTTAAGAAAGAGGTCGGTGTAATGGCGTATGAAGGCTTGCATAATGATGGACAAAAATTAGCAGACTGGGCAGATGTGCGGTCGGCGGATGCTGCGTACCAAGCATGGATTGAAACGGGCAAGAAAACATATTCTCACGAAGAAATGTGGTCGCGATTATCAGATGATTAAAACTCAATGACAAAAGTTGTTGACAAATTAGAAGGACGCGCATAATATAATCAACATCGACGAAGACGAGATGTAGTAGCAACGGAAAAATCCGCAGAGAGCTAGCGTTTGGTGAAAGCTAGTGTTTGGCAAGTTGTGAAAATGGTCTCTGAGTCTGTGTGGTTCTGCGAGCAGTGATGTAAGTGGTACCCGGGTGCGCCCGTTATAGCGCAAGCGTATATCCGGCGGCCGTTGACTAGTCCGGCCACAAGGCGTACGTCTCAAGCTTATTTGGGTGATCAAATAAGGAAACTGGGTGGTAACACGAGTCATTTCGTCCCGGGAATGCTAGCAATAGCGTTCCCGGGCTTTTTGTTTATTCGGCCAAATAAGCAAACTTGGTTATCCCAATATATTATTAAAAAATCATGGGGATTATTATTATGAGTAAGTTTGTAACAAGTGCAGTTTTGACGTTGGCAGTCGCTGGTGCGGTGGTACCCGCAACGACAATCGTGGCCTCAGCTAATAGCCACAAGGAGCTTAAGACGGTGAAGGTCGGAATCAATTCACCATCAAAGACAGACCAAGCCGTTTGGAAAATTGTCGAGAAGAATGGTGAAAAGCACGGCATTAAGATCAAGTTGGTGACCTTTACTGATTTCAATCAGCCAAATGCCGCTTTGAAGCAGGGGAACATCGACGCCAATGCGTTCCAACACTATGCATTCTTGGCTGATTGGAACAAGGCGCACAAGTCTAATTTGCAACCGGTTGGTGAAACGGTGCTTGGCCCAGGTCGCTTGTACTCTGACAAATATAAGTCAGTTAAAGACATTCCAGACGGTGGTACCGTCGCTGTGGCCAATGACCCAACCAACGAAGCACGTGCCCTTTTCTTGTTGCAAGCAGCTGGTTTGATTAAGATTAAGGCTGGCGTAACGAGCCCAACAGTTAAGGATATTGTCTCAAGTGCTAAGCATTTGCACGTTAAGGAATTGGCGGCTGACCAAACATTGGCTAGTTTGAAGTCGGTCGACGCGTCGGTCATTTCGGCAACCTTCGTAGAAGCAGCTGGGCGCAACCCAAACTCAGCTATTTATGTTTGGAATGCGAACAACAAGCAATCACATCAATGGGTTAACATTATTGCTGCGCGCCACGATGACGCGAAGAAGTGGTACATCAAGGCGTTGGTAAAGTCTTACCAAACGAAGGAAGTTGGTCAGTACATCAATGATCACAACAACGGCACAGAAATTGCCGCTTGGCAAGGTGCCCCAAAGGCTAAGATCGTCACGGCCGACACCGCGTCATCAGCTACTACGGCATCATCAAAGTAAAGTTATTTAACGGGGGGATCACAATGGGGGCAACACAACTAACGGCACTTCGGTCACTATCACAGCCGGTTTTACTGGCTGGTCAATTATACGCAGCGCAAAGCTATGTAGATGACATCGCGAACGATTATCAGACGGATTTGATTAGCATTGTTAATCAAACTGCCACAACGTTGGCAACAAATATTTCGCAGTTAACAGCTACTGATCACGCATTGTTTTATCAACAAGCGGGCCAAGTTTATCGGCGCACGGGCGATGGTCAAGTGACCCAGTTAACGCAAACAAGCCATAAAATTGTGAGCTTTGCGCCCACACCGGACGGTACTAAAATTGTGTTTGCCGTCCTAGTTTCAGACGCAGAAGCATTTAACACGGTGAGTGATCGACCACAAGTACGCCACTACACGAAGCGTCGTTACAAGGCGGATGGGGGTGGCTTTATTGATGAGCAACGTCACTTCGAAGTGTATGTGGCAACGATTGCCGGTGAGACACGCCGTTTGTTGACGACGGATTTGCCAGTGCAAGTGGCTGACACGACGACGACACAGGCATTGTTGATTGCACAAACGACTACCGAGGATGCGGATGAGTTACGCTCAGCCTTGCGGTGGTTGGATCTGGAGACCGGCGATATCACACCGCTGACGACGGAAGTTGCGGAAGTCCACGAGGCGACGATTGCGCCGGATGGGCGACAGGTGTTGTTCATCGCTAATGATGACCAATATCCTAATCGTCGGGTTGCCAGTTTGTATCGTTTTGATGGTGAGGCAACGACTATTGCGTTTGATCAAGAAGAATTGTTAGCAGGGCCGAATTCAGATATCGTGGTGCAAAATCAGGCCCGACATGTCCGTTGGCTGGATAATGACACTTGGTTATTTGAAACCGGCTTCCATGGTCACACCCGTGTGTATCAAGGGTCAGCTACAACGAATCAGTTGTTGCTTGATACACCGCAATACTTGCAGGACTTTGCAATCGGTAAAGGGACCGTCATTTTGGCACAGCAAGATACGGCGCACCCCAGTCAATTATTGGCGCTCGATTTAGCAACGAAGGGCACGCAAATTGTTTTTGATGCCAATGCCACCTTGCAATTCCCACGGGCTGAAAAGTATGTCTTCAGTAGCGAGGATGGTTCGCCAGTAGATGGTTGGTTCTTGGCAGCACAAAGCGAGGGTCCAGCACCGGTTGTGTTGTACGTGCATGGCGGACCGCATGGGGCTTATGGGGATGCCTTTTTCTGGGAATTCCAGCGTTTTACCGAAGCGGGGTATAACGTGGTGTTCACGAACCCACATGGTTCAACCACGTATGGCCAGGACTTTATCAACGCCGTGGTTAACCACTATGGCGAACAAGACTTCCGTGATGTGATTGCCGGCTTGGATGTCGCATTGCAACGTTTTGGTGAGTACATCGATGCCAGTCAGCAAATCATTATCGGTGGTTCGTATGGCGGCTTTATGACCACTTGGGCGATCGGTCACACTAGTCGATTCGAAGCGGCGATTTCACAACGGCCGGTCACCGAGTGGTTACACCTGACCGGTGCCAGTGATATTGGCTACAATTTTGTGCAAGACGAAATGGGCGCCAATCCTTACAGGCCAGCTGGTCGTGAGGAATTGATTAAGCGTTCACCAATTACGTATGCCGCACAAGTGAAAACGCCACTGCTCATGTTGCATGGTGAGTATGATCTCCGAACGCCCATTGCACAAACCGAGATGTATTACACAGCTATTAAAACATTGACAGATACGCCGGTTGAAATGGTGCGGTTCCCGCAAGCTTGGCATGGGGTATCGCGAAATGGCTTACCAAACCTACGCGAGACTCGTTTGACCGTCATGTTTGATTGGCTACAAAAGACACTAGCATAGCAATAATATAAACACCGCCTCCGCACAAGCAGTGTGCAGAGACGGTGTTTTTCGTTATATAACTATATATATTTATGCGAATATGAATTTTTGTCCTTATATATATTGGCGTGGGGTATAATAGAGGAAACATTCGGAAATGAGGCCACTTATATGGCAAAAGTAAATCCGTTTTCACCTAATTTTGGGAAACTACCTAATGTGTTTTTGGGTCAGGAAACGTTAATGCGATCTTTATTAGATGCTGCCAAAAATAGTAATAGCCCTTGGCGCACCACGTTATTGACTGGGGCAAGGGGAACTGGTAAAACGGCTGCGATGGAAGAGATGCGAGTTAAATTTCCTAAGAACACGGTTTTTGTGAACACCGCGGCGGATGATAAATTACTAGATACTATGTTGGATGCATTGGAGTTGGCGACAATTAGTGAACTAGACGTCCATTTAAGTGTTGATCTGGGAGTGCTTAAACTGGGGACCCAGGACAAGAAGTTGGCGACTTTTTATGGTAAAGCCACCCCGATTATTCAGCAATTGTCAGTTGGCAATCGTTTGATTGTGTTTACGATTGATGAAGTACAGACTAATGTCGAGACGTTGATCGAATTTGCTAAGGCGTATCAACTTTGGGTTCGAGATGGCTATAACGTCATGCTGGTTATGGCGGGATTGTCATTCTATATGGACGACCTATTGAATAATAAAGCGGTGACATTTTTACGTCGGTCACAGCAATATAAATTACGACCCGTATCGACCCCTAAAGAAATTGCCGCAACGTACATCACTGAGTTGCAGAAAAACGGGATAACGCTGTCGCAACAACATGCGTTGTACTTGGCGAAAGAAACCCGGGGCTATCCATATTTGATTCAATTATTTGGTGCTAAATTGTGGGATTTAGGTGTAAAAGTGATTGATGATGAGGCAATTAGTGCCGTTGAGAATTATGCGAAGGATATGATGTTCAGCAATGTTCACCGGTTAATTTTGCATGAATTGTCAGCACAAAGGTTGCTATATGCACAAACCATGGCAAAATTGATGGGTGATGGCGATATTGCAACGACAAGTGCAATTGCCGAGAGTATGGGAAAAACAACGTCAGCACTCAGTCAGGCACGCGAGGCGCTTTTGAATTTTGGCTTAATTGCTAGTCCGAAACGTGGGGAAGTTATGTTTACTATTCCGTACACGAAGGAATTCTTTCTAGGTGAATTATCTGAATTGCATGACGATTATGACTACACGATGTGGTTATAAGGATTGAAAAACGTGGGTTAATAAGAGATATGAAAATAACGAAAAATACGGTCATGCTGGGAATTGCGACAATCGCAGTGCTAGTTGTCGCGATGCTGGGTGTTGCGAAGGGCACTAAGCATGAATCAACAACGACGAAGCATGTGGCGGCAAGCCTGTCAGCAGCTAAATTACCAAGCAGTAGTCAATCGATTGCCTCGTCACAATCAACGAGTAGTCAAGCCGATGACGTATCGGCTTCATCAGCAACGTCGGTGACAACAGCCACGGCGACGAATGATGCTAAGCCAACTGACGCTGATCAGAGCTACGCGGATGCGGTAGCGTTGGCAACACGTGAGGCCCGTCAAACTGTGACGTCAGACCGTTACCGCTTTGTGGGACCTAAGGGTGGTCGTAATACAGATAAAGAAATTAAGATTGGCTTCCAGAAAATCAGTAACAACCAAGATAGCGCCCAAGGTTATGCCTTTTTAGTTTATGATCGCGCGGGGAAATTATTACGTCGCGAAGGATTCTAAGATATTACTAGCATCTGTCAGATTTGTATGCGAAACTGGCAGTACGGAGGGGTATCTTATGACATTACCAAAATTAATCGCCGTCGATTTGGACGGCACATTTTTTGATGACCACCAGCAAGTTAACGCTGCCAAATTTACGGCGTTATTGGATCGTTTAGATGCAGCTGGTGGCCATTTT
>NZ_KQ970394.1:93514-94461 GCF_001579105.1 Weissella sp. DD23
TGGAGTTTCCAAACTTGATTTTTATCGATGATTTATCGGAAATTCCTGATCCAGTAATCAGATTATTTTGAACTGGCCCGAGTCTGAAGCGACACCTTTTATGGCCAAGTTGAACGCCGAACTCGCAGGTACGGCGCACGTCACAACGTCTGGCTTCGGCATGATTGATGTGGTGGCGCCCAATGTGAACAAGGCAGTTGGATTGCAGACGTTGGCGAACCACTATGGGGTGACGTTTGATGACATGATGGCCTTGGGACGGCGCAAATGACATCGAGATGTTGCAGGCGGTTGGCCAGCCATTTGCAATGACCAACGCAGCGCCTGCTTTGCTTGAGCAGTTCCCCCAGACCGTCGCCGACAACAATCATGACGGTGTATTAGACACAATTGCGACATTCTAGACGGTTCATTTCGTTAGTAAAGGTATCAGGCCTGATAATAACGACATGGAGGTACGGGGATGAAAGGATTTGAATTGGTATTTGAGACAACAGTTGTGAACCTTGCAACAGCCACCTTACGACTGCGGTCGGTGACGAAAGTTGAGAAGACAGGGTTCAAGTCCGAGAAGAAGTGATTAAAAAAGGCTCTATACCCAATAGCGTTGGTAGACAATAAAATTGGAGATTAACGTGATTTGAAGGGTCGTAAAAATCGGTGATGACAGAAGTGTTATTACCGATTTTTTAGAATTTTACATACTTCATTTGGATACAGACGATGTGTGTGACTGCTTGACGTAAATCCATGATTTGATAGACTTATTATTAGTTAGAACTGCATAAAGTTTAAGGAGTTAAATATGAGTTTTGATATGAAGAAGATTGTTGCGGGTGTAGCAGTGGTTGCTACATTGGCTGGCGCCAGCACTGTGGCAACTACGCAAGCAGCAAGTGCTGCACGCATTACGTCTCACACGACCGGTTACATCAAAGATGGTTCAC
>NZ_KQ970394.1:94719-99596 GCF_001579105.1 Weissella sp. DD23
ATGATCACGGCAAGTTATACACTGGCTTCCGCTTCTACATGGGTACGTACTACTGGTTTATCAATGGTGTTCGTCAAAACCAAGGTTGGCGTTCTGCTTGGGGTATGACGTACTACACAGACAATACTGGACGTGCTGTCCAGGGCACTTACAAGGTTGGTTCAACTGTGTACGACTTTGGTAACAACGGTACATTCTTCTCACGTGGTGTTGTGAAAGATGCGTACGTAAATGTTCCTGGTGTTGGTTGGCGCTGGGTTCAAAATGGAAAGATGTTCACTGGATTTAAGTTCTACATGGGTACCTTCTACTGGTTTGAGAATGGTATTCGGCAGGACAATGGTTGGCGCCATGCATGGGGTATGACCTACTACACGGATAACCAAGGACGTGCTGTCCAAGGTTGGCGTAACATCGGTGGCAAGAACTACTACTTCGGTAACAACGGCACATTCTTCTTGCGCAACACCCAGCCAGCACAACCAACGACACCATCTGATCCTAACGCTAACGGTAAGGGTGATAACTTCAACCCAGGTGCTGTTGTTGACAGTGGGAACAACAACGACAAGTGGGACGTTTGGGGATAATCTAATCACAGATTGACTAAACTACCCTATGATTGAATTTAAGGGAATCGCCGTGGCGCTGTCTGTATACATCCACGACAATTCACAGTACAACGGTGGATACCGTTGGTACTAAGACGGTAAGCTATACACGGGCATCCGCTTCTAAATGGAATCTTGACTGTTTCATTGACGGTGCTCGTCAAAACTCTGGTTTTCATCGACTTTCGAATACATTTGAGCTATTGGTGTTTTTATTTTTTTGAGAATGTTTGTAAAACATAAAAAACGGCGTTGGTGATTTCTTAGCGAGACCTAAAAGAATAGAACCTTAAAAAAGCAGTGCGCATCCAAATTTCTGGGTACGCACTGCTTTTTGTTTAAAGGTTTATCCGTCTAGCAGCCTGCTTGAAGGCGAGGTCATCAGAGCGTTTTCCGATAACGATTATTTCTGCAACGATTGGACCTTCATCCGTTGGCATAAAAATAATTCTTAAGCCTAGTCGTTTCATTTTAATTTCCCTCAGCATAATGAGGTTACCAGCTAACGGCTTGCCGGCATTATACGGATCATTTTTAATTTTTTCTAGTCCCTTGTCTACTTGGACTTTCTGAGAACCGTCAAGTTTCTTATAGTCAGAAACTGCTTCTTTTAGCCAGGCTAGGCCACTATTGGTCATGACCATTCATCCTCGATTTCTGATAAATCAGTATTCACGGCATCACCACGAACTTCAGAATCTGAGAGTCGTTCTCCATTGTCGTTTAATAAGCGTTGCAATGCGATGATTTGGTAGGCCTGTTCATTTACTAGGTCTGTTAAGTTTGAATTTTCTTCTTCAAGAATTTCTTTTCGTTCAACGTAGCTAGTTGATACTAGGTTTGCAACTGGCTCATTCCGGTTGAGGATGTAGATGGGCGTATTGGTGGCATGTTGAACGTTATCAATTGCCTGTGTTGGAGACTTTTTTAATTCAGACACACTCATGAGAATGGCGTCTGCGTGTACTTTAGTTGCCATAAGTTACTCTCCTTTTTTGATTATCGTTATTATACCATGAAAGGTACTTCTAATAGCACTTTTAAACGTACGATAGAAGTTAATGAAGTGCGTTATTCAAACGCTAGAAATATAACGTCGCATTTAAATTGATAGTATAGAACTTTGCCAGAATATACATGAATTTACTGTACTCAATATAAAATGTTAAATGGTCATTCTGGTGTTGGATATACACTTATACGACAATAAGAATAAATATTTAAGGGCAATAGAACGTGATACGGAACCTGTGACCGATGAGCAAGGTCGCTGGACTGGTGATTTTAGAATAGGACGGACAACCAGGTCTTATTACAAGGGATCGAAAAATCCATTCTTTAAAATTTCTGAATAAATGACGTGTTTTATAAAGGCCAAATTGGATTGCTAAAATAGCAAATTTTATTGGATTTGTATGTGACGTGACTTTCTTATTCTAAATAATTGGACTGCACTTCAAGGTGACTGCCTTTTTTAAGGATTTTTATTATAAAACAATACTATTAAAGTATAATCTAAATCATCTGTTTTAATATTGGAGGAATTAGAGAGATGGCAGAAGAGAATACGGTGACGGGTTTAACGCCTACAGAAACGGACAAAAACACAGCATTATATATGTATGGTATTTTTGATCGAAAAGAGAATTTGGAAAAGAATATATCTGACGCCAATGCGGAAGTTGCAGAGTATGGCGCTCAAATCAAAAATGGTGAGGCGATTCTTAAGCAATATACATACGGTAAAACATTGTTATTGCAAAACAGTAAGGTAGTTGCAGCAATCGCATACATTATGTTTATTACTGTTGCTACAAGCGTCGAATATGTTGGTTTAATTTTGGGAATTGTGGTAGCTGGCGCTATTGTATGGGGTTACACAAAGTTTAAAACTCGGGGAGTAAAGGAGTATGTGGCCAATGCTCGTGAACAGTCTCAACTTTGGCAGAATCAATCAAATCGATACCAAAGTCTATTGAACGAATTCTTGCATGATGAGGAAGTCGCTAGCGCACTAGCCATTTGGCCTCACGATATGCAAACTTCTTTTGACGCTGCAAATGTATTTGACCTAATTCGTGTTGGGCGAGCTGATTCTTTGAAAGAAGGGTTTAACATTTGGAGTACGGTTTCACATCAGCAACGAATGGAACAACTTCAAGGTCAATCAGTCAATTTGTTGAACAACATGAATGGCAACATGAAGCAAATGGCACAACAACAACAAGTGGTTATCCGAAAGATCGACGAACAAATTGTATCTGCACGAGCTAACACAAAGAGTTTGATTGCTGCACAAGCGGCATCAACTGCAGCAATTGTTTCTTCAATCGGCGCTGCCTCGGTTAATAATGAAAACGCTATTGCTTCAGCCGCACGTTCTCTTCGTCGATAAGTGAATCATAGGGTTGTTCATGTTTTTAATAAATGAGTACTTCTAAAGTAACGATTTGAAAATTGAATCAGACTTCAAACATTCCAGCAATGTCAAATCTCGTGTATGACATTGCTGGTTTTATTTCCCCGTTTTTAAACCTGAAAAACATTATTTTGTAAACAATTCGATAAAAAATGATTGTAAATGATATTTTTTTCATATATTTTTAGATGCAGATTAACCAACTGCTTATAAGTGACTGGTGAGTTACATGAATCAATCACATCTTTCTTATGAGTGTTTAATGCTCGTATAACCAGCATTCTAACGCCTGTCCTGTTGGATAGGCGTTGTTTGTTATGTGAGTCCATTCGAATATAGAAGTATAAATTTTCTGATTAATTGTATTGATTTATCCAGTAAAAAAGACCTCTTTAGTATGCAATTTGAGTTGAATTTTATTTAATCTTGTGTAGAAAAAACACTGAGCCTAGTTTAAACTTAAAAAGTTGGTTTAAGTTATTCTTAAGCTGATAAGAGAAAAGAGAATCTATGTTACATAGGAGAGAGAAATGAAGAAAGCTATTTTTTCAGGGATGATCGCCATTAGTAGCTTGGCTATGTTTGCTGGACAGACTAATGTGTCAGCGAATGCTAAGTATAAGCCAGTGCCTAAGGTGAGCGTAACGTATCGTATGGTTGATTCGCGGACCGGAGCAGTTCTACGTACGCAAAAAGTCACATACAACAAAAATGCTAAGGCGGTTAAGAGCTACTCGGCAATTTATGGGTACAATACACCGCGTACAACAAATTTCAAAGTGGCGTATTCACAAACTAAAACGATCGGTTACACACCTAAACAATTTACGGTTACGAACCGTTTTTATAACACAGTGACGCATATGTATTTGGCAAATAAGACGGTGAGAGCTTATTACAACCAAAACTTTAATGATGCGCCAACTGTTGCTGGATACATCCGTCCGGCCGCGCAACGTTTTGTTGTAAAGGGAAATGTAACTCGAACTTTTAATGTGTTAGCAAATAAGGGAACCTTGCAGAACCCGGTAACGGTTGGTACAGCGACAACATTGGATAATAATTCAGTCGGTTTTTCTAATGATCAATATACTTGGGGTGTTCTTAAGTTGATAAATCCGGGTTATCGCGCAACTAGCACACGGACGATGAATGATTATTTGGCGAACAACCAGCAATCCAACTATAACAAGTGGCGCAATACGTACCTTTTCGGAGCGCAACAACTAACGCTTCCAGCCGGAAATGCTTGGTTATCGGTACCAGTAGACAAGATAGATACTGATCAAGTAATTGCCGTTCGTCTGTCTACTAAGGATGGTGCAAACATTATGAGTCCGCTATCCGTACAATCTGATCGGTTGATGTATTTAAACGGGTATAACCAGGCCACATTAACAACGAAGTTATACGGTAATGATGATAATGCTGCTTGGACGAGTGGGGGATTTACACCGTATTTTGACTATTATATTAATAATAAAGCGGGTAACGCCTTGTACTTCCGAGTGCCTAACACGATAATGACACAAGATTTACGTGTAGGGTTCCAATTGCGTACTGGACAGTGGGTTTACTACCGTCCAAGTGCAACATCGGTATATTAAGCTAGAACAATTTTTAGACTAATTAATACATCTTCTGATATCTGAATTTCAGTAGATGTACCAAAATAAGTCAATAAAGTGAGGGAAATTTGTCTAAAGACAGTAATGAGTAAACTAATCGTTTCTCCATTTAAGCTTTCACTGATAAAATAATAGTAGAAACAAGATTGGAGGAACGAATGTCATGACATCATCACTATATATGTTGTTCAATCAAACGACAGGGACTCCGGAATTAGG
>NZ_KQ970394.1:99616-100414 GCF_001579105.1 Weissella sp. DD23
ACTGAACTAGACGCCAAAAAGTATATGTATGCTCACGGCATGCAAGGTTACACGGTTGTGAAGCCAGCACGATTGACTTTTGACAAGCCAACTCGTAAGCGTGCATAAAATCAGAATGATAGGGGACTTAGGCAACTAGGTCCTCTTTTATTTTGCCTGCATGATGTTGAATTTCGTCTACCAGCTACCTTGGATGATAATCAAAAAAATCATGAGTGGATCTCGGCTGCTGGCATGGTGGTTGGGGTGTGACGGAGCGATTTGCCCAGGTAAATCTTTGGCGGAGTCACACCCCAACCACCATGCCTCGTGCGGTAGCACGACAAACAACATAGAACTGAATTCCCGCCGTTTGTGTTAATCAGGCTACTCGCGTTATAATTGTAAGGATAATAAGTAACTGTTGAGAAGTTGGAAACGAGAGTGGTATGTTAACAGTCATCAAACAGCACGAAGATGAAAATGTGATTGTTTACGATTACTACATCGAAGGGCGACAAGATGTTTACGAAGATACCGGCCATATTGTCATTGAGTCGATGGGTGGTTCTGCGACTTGGCGCGCCGTAAACGATGATACAGAACAGTATCTAAAGCAAGCCATCACCGCGTTGATCATGAAACGCAACGAAAACGGTGGTGTGTACCCAGATAACTTAAAGGTTGTGCAGGGTTAACAAAATTGAATAAGAGAGTCAGCAAGAGACATAAAACCGCTGGCATGGTAAACAGATGATGTTTATTATGCCAGTGGTTTTTTTATTAGCTATTTTCGAGTATGATTATTAATAATAATTA
>NZ_KQ970394.1:100434-101091 GCF_001579105.1 Weissella sp. DD23
CATATCTGAGTATCGGTAGTAATCTTGGCGACCGCCAGCAGCACTTACAAACTGCAGTGACCCTGTTAAAGGCCCATCCCGCGGTTAACCAGGTGGTGGTATCGGGCCTGTATCAAACTGAACCGGTTGGACCAGTACAACAGGATGATTTTTTGAATATTGCGGTGCGGTTGGAGACGACTTTGACTGCGCCGGCGTTGTTAGCTCTCCTGCATGAAATTGAACAGGCTGGTAATCGGGAACGTCAAATTCATTGGGGTCCTCGGACAATTGATTTAGATATTTTATGGTTTGGCGAGTCAGTAATTAACACTACCACGTTACAGGTGCCACATCCGGAAATGGCTAATCGGTTATTTGTCTTGGCCCCCTTGCGTGAAGTGGCAACACCAGAACGGGTAGCGACCGTAACCGACTTAATTGCAGCGACAACGGATACGAAACAAGTCATGAGAATAGGGGAGTTTGAAGACCATGCAAACGAGTGAAGAAGATGTGCGTCGGCTACTTACGGCGATTGGAGATGATCCGACCCGCCCAGGTTTGATAGAAACGCCCGCCCGAGTCGTGAAAGCCAACGCTGAAATTTTTGCGCATACCGGTGAAACCACGTTTACTGACTACAAATTATTTGAGGTAGCTACAGATACTGATATG
>NZ_KQ970394.1:101855-103747 GCF_001579105.1 Weissella sp. DD23
CGACTAATAAAGCGGCGGTTATTCAACCAGACAGTCGTGTGGTGAGCGCGCAACAGGAACCGCGCGTTGCGGCTATTTTGCAACACGCTACGCAGCAAGCCCAAGCAACCTGGCAGGCAATTGATGTACCGGTCGAAATCTTAGTAGATACGCCAGCGCAACTACGACTTCAAATTGCGGGGGTGCCTTATGAACTCGGTTTACGCGGACAAATGCAGGCTGAAAACGTTCGGCTAGTTTGGCAAATTTTAGCCCAACTCGACTTGCCAACGACACCTGAAAAGCGGCAATTTGGCTTATCACAAGCGACGTTATTTGGTCGGTTAACGGTGACTGGACAGGTGATTTATGACGGCGCGCATAACCCAGCGGGTGCTCAGCAGTTAGCTAATGAATTGGATCGCTGGGGGTTACGGGGACACGTTATTTTGATTCTGGGGATGCTCGCCGATAAAGATACCACGGCAATTCAAGCAGCGTTAACACCGTTAGCGCGCCAAGTAATTGGGGTGACGGCGGATAATCAACGGGCAATGTTGGCGGCTGACTTCGCCCAACAGACTGCTACGTTGGGTGAGGCAATGACACAGGCAAAACAACGAGCGACAGCGACGGATTGGATTGTTGTTGCCGGTTCGTTCTATACGATTAAAGGGGTAATCACACATGGCGATTTGGCAAGTGAACACGACGCGTTTATCTGATGATGCAGGGCTAATTATTGGCATTTTAAATACCAGCCCGGAATCGTTTTACGACGGTGACCAGGTAGCCACAGCGACCGCCTCAGTTGCGCGAGCGTTGCAATTATACGCGGATGGGGCCGACATCGTTGAAGTGGGTGGTCAGACAACGCGACCTGGCTTCCAAGTGCAGGGACTTGAATTGACGCCTGAACTGGAGATTGAACGCACGATACCCATTATTACAGCGATTAAGCAGGTGCAACCGCAGGCATTAGTGGCGATTGATACGTATAAGTTTGAGGTGATGGTCGCAGCGGTGAACGCTGGTGTTGATGTGATTAATGACGTGAATGGTTTTACGGATGATCCACGCAAATTGGCGTTCTTGACGACAACGACGGTCGGGTTGCTGACGATGTGGAATCCCCGCCAAGCGCATGTCCCTGACGTGCGGTCCGGTCTCCGCGACTGGGCAATGGCTAATTTGAACACATTAATGGCAGCCGGCATTGCTGCGGATCGAATTTTACTTGATCCGGGGCTTGGTTACGCCAAAGATAGTGCACTAGCGCATGATTTGGCGATTATGAAGCACGTCGACGTTCTGAAAGATCTAGGACGGCCAATCTTGGTTGCAGTCTCGAATAAAGGATGGGCCAAGCAATTGCTCGGTTTAGATAAACAGCATCGCACAACGGTATCACTTGTGGCAGCGCAAGCGATGATGGGCCGTGGTGCCCGCGTTTTGCGAGTGCATGATGTCAAACAAACTCGTGATATGTTACAGGTGCTGGCAGCCATTGATCACATTTAAGCCCCATTTTAGGTACCATTAGCCTTGCTTTAAGGAACTACCACTATAGTTAATCATGTTGACAGGGGGAACACCTAATCAACACAAACCAAAAGTGACAACTCATAACTCTCTCTAAATAATGATCGCCTGTCGCCCAGCAGGCTGGATCCGAAAGACCCGTTAGCTAAACAGCTAACGGGCTTTTTGTTATAGGAAAATGAAAATATTCACGTTGTTGTCATTTAGTTTTCATTAAGGGAGAATTGCTATATTAGTTGAATTGAAAATTCTCAATTAAAGGAGCGACTGTTGTGAAAAAATCAAATAAGCAGGACAAACGACAGGCGGAAAACCTTTTACCGTGGTTAATTCCCATTGCATTGATTATTGTTTGGCAGGTAGCGGTCGAT
>NZ_KQ970394.1:104358-106212 GCF_001579105.1 Weissella sp. DD23
CCCATTAGCGGTCTTGGAACAAGGGGTGACGTTATGGCAAGCCGGCACGCTACAACAAAATATGGGGATTTCGTTATACCGGGCCACGATGGGATTGCTAATCGGCGGTGCGGTTGGCTTTGTGCTGGGTGTTGCGAATGGTCTATCCCGCATCAGCCACGCATTGTTCAACTCGACTATCCAAATGGTGCGTAACATTCCGCACTTGGCATTGATTCCGTTAATCATCATTTGGTTTGGAATTGGCGAACCAGCCAAAGTCACACTGGTTGCCATCGGCGTCATGTTCCCGATTTATATCAATACCTTGCATGGTATTCAATCAATCGACCCGAAGTTAATTGAAATGGGGCAATCGTATCGATTAACGAAATGGCAGATGTTTACGAAAGTGATTTTCCCTGGCGCAATGCCAACTATCTTGATGGGCTTACGGTATGCGCTTGGGGTGATGTGGACGACGTTGATTGTTTCTGAAACGATCTCGGCCAGTTCCGGTATTGGTTACATGGAAACGAATGCCCAACAATTTTTGGACATGCCAACCATCTTTTTAGCCATCATTATCTATGCCATTTTAGGAAAAGTATCGGATTGGATCGCGGCATTATTGGAATCAATTTTGTTAGACTGGCAAGCTAGTAAAGGAGGCCGTTAATGGCAACGGATGATTTAATACAACTCACGGATGTGACGAAAAGCTATCAGCAACACACGGTGTTACATGACGTCAATTTAACAATTAAAACGGGTGAGTTTGTGGCATTTGTTGGTGAATCGGGTGGTGGTAAATCAACGCTGCTCCGATTAATAGCGGGTCTTGAACCAGCCACGACGGGTCAGCTAATGATGGATGGCCGAACAATTAACGGGTTGAATACAGTTGCTCGGGTAATGTTTCAAGATGATCGTCTCTTACCTTGGATGACGGTCCTTGAAAACTTGTCCTTTAAGTCACGCGATATGAATGAAAAAGTGCGTGCCCAAGAGTTGCTTGACCTTGTCCAACTCCACGATTTTGCGAATTATTATCCTAATCAATTATCAGGTGGGCAAAAGCAACGGGTTGCATTGGCACGAGCTTTAATGGCGTCGCCTAAATTGCTGTTGCTAGATGAGCCGTTGGGGGCACTGGATGCCTTAACGCGTTCACGCATGCAAGAGCTGATTGCGGACATTGTGGATCAAGAAAATCTCACCACGATTTTAATTACCCACGACGTTCGTGAAGCCGCAAAAATGGCGGATCGGATTGTGGCCATTAAACATGGCACAACTGGGTTAACCGTCCCTGGTCATCGTCATCAAACTGATGAAATGGCCATGATAGCGGTGGCAAATGAGGTCCAAGAATTTATTCTGTCAGATTAAGGTGAGGCATGAACATGAAAAAACGATGGCAAAAATTAATTTTAGTCGTGCTCCTGTTTTTCTGGGCAGGTGGGACTTACTACGGCTACCAACAGACAACCGGTTCACGTGATAAGTTGCAAAAGGTGACGATTGGTTACCAAAAAGGTGATCCAGTTGACGTGTCACGGTCGCGGGGCGTGCTTGTTAAGAAGATGAAGGAACTTGGTTATCGAGTGGTCTTTAAAGAATTTGCAGATGGCGCATCTGAAATGCAAGCGCTGGCAGCGGGAAGCATTAACTACGCGCGGACGGGTGATACGCCACCAGTGACAGCCGCGGCATCCGGTACGGATATTGCCTACATTGCAGCCGGTGCGAGTCGATCATCTGGGTCAGGCATACTGGTACAAAAGGATTCGGACATTGATTCAGTGAAGGCGTTGCAAGGTAAAAAGGTGGCGTACACACAAAGTACATCTTCACAATTTTTGTTGCTGCAAG
>NZ_KQ970394.1:106232-108717 GCF_001579105.1 Weissella sp. DD23
TTTGTTGCTGCAAGCCCTGTCGAAGGCGGGGATGTCAGCTTCAGATATTGAGTGGGTTAACATGAAACAGGCCGACGCGGCGATTGCCTTCTCTAAGGGTGACGTTGACGCGTGGGTCACATGGGATCCGTACACGGCACAAGGTCAAGTGACGCAACAAGCCAAATTGTTAACGAACGGAGATGGTTTATCGCAGAATCGTGATTTCATCTTATCAACGCAACAGTATGCAAAAAAGCACGAAGCGGTTAACGAATACCTCGTGAAATACTTGTCTGAAGATATGACGTGGGCAAATGAGCATCCCAAGGCGTTGACGAAATTGCTCACGAAGGCATTGGGCATGAAGCAAACGATTGTCGCTAAAATGGTTGATCGGCGCGATTGGACATTAACGCCGATGACCAAGGCAATTGCAAAGGAAGAACAGACGATTGCCGATGTTTTCTATGAAAATGATTTAATCAAGCAACGTATTAACGTCAGTGATGATGTGATTTACGTGTCAGAATAACGAAGGGAGCATGAGATGACAGTTTTAACGAGGGACTTGCAGGCACAATTGACGGCGCATGCCGATGATGTGATGTTAGTCTCGTTGACGGATGAACGCCAATATACCGGCCAGCAGGTGACTGCGCTGGTCGAACAAATGAAACAGACGTTGGTCGCGCAAGCAATCGGTGCGGGGGATGTCGTCCTTATCGCCTTGGCCAATCATTGGCTGTACCCGATTTTGGAACAAGCCTTATGGGAAATCGGCGCAATTGCGCATCCAGTAGCACCGACTTCGGGGGTGCGTGAAATTCTCGATGAGTTTGCAGATTATCACTATACAGCCGGCATCTTTGCGGAGAGTTTTCGACCAGCCCTTGCCACGCAACCGGACTTTTTGGATCAGACGTTCGCAATTCATGAGCAACCGGTCTATTTTTATCGCTATCAGCAGGGTGAATCGTTTCAGGATGATATGACGCTAAGTGATGACAGTCCGGCCGTTATTCTAAACACCTCAGGGTCTACTGGCAAGCCAAAGCGGGTTGGGTTAACGCACGCGCAACTTGCGAACTCTGCGCACCACATTGCTGCCTCACAGCGTTTAACAAATCAGGATGCCACAATGGTGGTGATGCCGATGTTCCACGTCAATGCGCAAGTGATTGCGATGCTGAGCACGCGTTTGTCGGGTGGCAAGCTGGTCGTTGCTGAAAAATTTTCGGCTTCCAAATTTTGGGAAGCTGTGGCGGATCATCAAGTCACGTGGGTCTCAATTGTGCCAACTATAGTGCAGATGTTGCAGCAAAATGAACGCGCTCGGACGGCCTTCGCGCGTCGCCAAGCGGACGTGCAGTTAAAATATGTTCGTTCGGCATCCTTTTCACTACCGGCAGAACAATTGGCTGCGTTTCAAGACCAATACGGTATTCCAGTCATTGAGGGTTACGGGATGACTGAGGCAGCTTCGCTAATTGCGTTAAATCCATTTGACGCCCCGAAGCCTGGTAAAGTTGGCTTACCAGTGGCAACTGAGATTGCCTTATTGGTGGAGAATCAGGTGACCAATGTACCAAATCAAACTGGTGAAATCCTATTGCGCGGGGACCATGTCATTACAGATTATGTTGATCCAAAGCCAAGTGCATTTCATGATGGTTGGTTACGGACGGGTGATTTAGGTCGTTTTGACGATGATGGGTACTTGAAAATTGTTGGTCGCATCAAAGATATCATTAGTCGTGGTGGCGAAAAAGTTGCGCCAGCTGCGATTGAGGCAGTCCTGCGACAACTCGACTTTGTGGCTGACGTGGTAGTAGTTGGGACGCCGGATGCATTGTATGGTGAAGCGGTGACGGCGGTGGTGATTCCAACGGCAACTGACCTGACTGAAGCTGAGATGACAACTAAACTGTTGGAACATGCCAGCACGCAGTTGTCACAACCGGCGCGACCAACGCAGGTGTTCTTTGTCGCGGATTATCCACGTAACCCAACTGGCAAGGTGGTTCGGCCACAACTAGCCGCGACGATAGGAAAGTAGGCGCATGGCAGAAAAAAAGAAACGACCTTATCTATATGAGGTGGATATCTTACGATTGATTTTTATAACGGGTGTGTTGTTAAATCACACTACTAGTATGATGGGTGGCCATATGGGAGTTGGGTCTTGGGAAAATCATTTCCTGGACGCGACGCACTTATCGCTACACTTTACCCGGATGGGCTTTATGTTCATTACTGGCTTAGTGTTATTCCTACAGCATTATCATAAGGAACTACATGTCTGGTCATTCTGGAAAAAACGTTATTTAGGCGTTGGCATTCCCTTTGTGAGTTGGACCGCTATTCTGTTAGCCGGTGACTTAATCGGCACAGGCAATTTTTCATGGGCGGCATTCTGGCCTAAGTTTGGCTATCTGGTCACGCACGGAACGGATTACTATATGTATTACATCATCGTGACGATGCAACTGTACCTGATTTTCCC
>NZ_KQ970394.1:108833-113864 GCF_001579105.1 Weissella sp. DD23
CTATTTAAGCATTTCAAGCATAGCCACGGTCAAATTTTATTGGTGTCATTTTTATTCCAAATCATCATGTTAGTGTTTATCAAGTATGGGTTGCCACACCTTGATACGTCGGGGTTGCCATTTTTGTTTAAAAACTATGGCTTTAGTTTGCTGGTCTACCAGTTCTACTTTGTCTTGGGGGCGTTTGCGTCAATTCATTACGATGCCTTCAAGCAATTTATTACGACCCATCATCGCTTCATTGGGTGGAGTACGGTGGTGTTGGCCGTGGGAACGATTGGTGAGTATTACTACAATTTGAATGTACTGGGGTTGAGCTTGAAAAAAACGTTGGAAATTCACCAACCGTATATTTTCATCTATGACCTGTTTATTATTGGCTTTATCATTTGGATCGGACTGCAATACGCCAAGTATCGTGATAATGGTTTGCCGCAATGGTTTGTAAGTTTCGTCTCAACCGGGGCTAAAGTTGGCTTTGGGATGTACTTGGGGCAAACAGTGGCGCTTGAAATTGTCGATTTGGGCGTGACGGCGCTTAGTTTGCCAACGGTTTGGAATTTTGTAACGTTACCACTGGTGTTTATCATTGTGGTGGCGGTCGATTATGGCATGTCACTATGCTTCTTCAAAATCCCACCATTTGGTTTTTTGGTCGGACGGCCCCAGTGGCATGTGTCACGTTTGTGGTCAGCAAAATAAATAGCAATACAAGAAGGCTGGACATGTAGATGTCTGGCCTTTTTGATAATTGCTACGAATGATCAAGTCTGACGGAATTCGGTGTACACCAAAAGTAAGTGCGTGATACAATGTACCCGCAGAGGGAAAGCGCTTACATTTAGGAGGTCGTTATGACAGGGGAGTTAAAATCAGCAGGGTACAACCGCTGGTTAGTTATTTTGGGGACTGCATTAGTGCAATTAGGTGTGGGAACGTTCTATGCTTGGTCAATATTCAATACGCCAATTTTGAAAATGTTTGGGGAACTAGCGCTGGATAAGCAGGGACATGTCGCAGCGGTGCAGCCGCATCTGGGATCGGTATCATTGATATTTTCAATCGGGTCATTAACACTTGCATTATCAACAATTGTTGTTGGACGTTTAGTTAAGCGCTTTGGTGTTCGACGAATCACGGTGGTTGCTGGGCTGGTATTTGGTTTATCAGCGTTTATTGTGGCACAACTACATTCGCCCTCACAATTGTGGCTGTATTATATTTTTGCGGGTGTGACACTTGGCGCAGCTGACGGGATTGCTTACATGGCAACGCTGTCAAACGCAATTAAGTGGTTTCCTGAAAAAACAGGGTTTATCTCAGGAATTTCGATCGCCTTTTATGGGCTGGGGTCGTTTGTCTTTAAATACATCGATGCCGCCTTCTTAGGCAATGATATCGTTCATAATTTGCCACGTGCGCTTATGGGGTGGGGTGCGTTGGTTACCATTTTGATTTTAGTGGGGTCGTTGTTCCTTCGAGATGCACCAGAAGCGCAGGTCACTAAAGTTTCCAAGCAACATCAATATACGACGGCGGAAATGTTACGTACACCGCAAGCGTATATGCTATTTATCGCCTTGTTTACCATTTGTTTGAGTGTTTACCTAACAGGAATCGCGACCAATCTTGGTACGAACCTCGCTGGGCTATCAATTGAACGAGCAGCGACGGTTGTGGCCCTAATTGCGATTTCAAATACTGTGGGTCGCTTCGTAATCGGGACATTGTCGGATCGTTTTGGCCGTAAGCCGATGCTGATGCTCACATACAGCGCAACGTTAATCGCCGTTTTGGTGTTGACCTTTAGCAGTCATATTGCTGTACCAATGTTCTATGCCATGATGATGATGGTCGGTTTCTTCTTTGGTGGGACGATTACAGTTTTTCCGTCGTTAGTTGGTGACTACTTTGGTCTGCAAAATCACAGCCAAAATTATGCGATGATTTATCAGGGGTTTGGGTTTGGTAGTTTAGCTGGGGCAATTGTTTTGTCACTGGCTGGTGGCAATCTTGCCGTCGTCTTTTACACCTATATTGTGCTATTGATTGTGTCATTAATCATTTGGTTAACAATCAAAACACCTAAATATGTGGAATCAAAGTAATGAGTTGATTAGAGCTACTTGAAAATCATGTGAAGCGCGAGGATAACTCGCGCTTTTTTTGATCAACCGGTCTATGAATCATGGGCTAAATACCTTGGCTGAGCAATTACCTTGACACGCACAGTAATCCGGTGTAAATTACTGTGTGTCGCAAAGTAATGGAGAAAACAACATGGCAGAAATATCAAAAGATTTAATTCGCGGGCACACAGATACGATTGTGCTTAACATTTTGGCCCAGGGGGATTCATACGGTTACCGTATCGTTCAAGATATCAAGACGATGTCGGGTGGCCAGTATGAAATTAACGAAGCCACACTGTATACCGTGTTCCGGCGTCTAAAAAAGGCCGAGTACGTGACACCATACTACGGCAATGAAACGCAAGGCGGTCGGCGCAAGTACTACGCTATTACCGAGGCTGGTAAACAAGCGTTGGCCGAAGCGCAGGCTGCATGGGACGTGGCGAAAGTTGTCATCGATCAACTCATGACCGGAAAGGTAAATTAAATGATGAATGAAATTATTGAACAAGCATTGGCGCCGGTATTTGCAGGCGTTAAGCGAACTGATGAAGTAAATGATTTTTATGATGAAGTGCGTGCTGATTTAGCCGAAGCCGCTCAAGATAAAATGGCAACCAATGCGATGTTGTCACAAGAAGCGGCAGTGAAAGCGGCGTTGACTGAAATGGGCGATTTACATGAAGCCGTTAAGATGATGGCGGATGATGAAACGCTAACGCCGGCGCCACAGATTGAACCTATTACAGGTAAGCCGGGCAATGTGGAACTGACGGTTGAAGCAGCCGGCCTTCGCAAAGTGAAAATTGACGGGCATTATACAGATGTGCGATTGACGATGAGCGAAACAGCTGAGTTTACGGTTAAGACCATGCAACGTGGTTATTTCAACGGCGAAGTGGCGTTTAAGACAACTGACGGGCAACTAAAAATCACGATGCCGGAACCAAAGAAGTGGTCATTTGTGGTGCCGTTTGCTCACCCACATCAAACGATTGAACTCGGGGTCCCAGCAGAATTTGCTGGTGAGTTGATGGTTGAAACCAAGGCGG
The DNA here is from genome assembly GCF_001579105.1 of Weissella sp. DD23. Taxonomy (NCBI): domain Bacteria; kingdom Bacillati; phylum Bacillota; class Bacilli; order Lactobacillales; family Lactobacillaceae; genus Weissella; species Weissella sp. DD23. Next base: position 112,018 of record NZ_KQ970394.1, read on the forward strand.
GCAATGTGTGGATTGAAAACTTAGTGACCCCAGCATTGACGTTGGTATTGGAAGCTAAGACCGGCAATGTCCGAATCGCTGACGCGGAGATGCACTTAACCCGGGTGAAGATGAAGGCGGGGAACTTGCACATGGATAATGTGACGACTGAGTTTGAGACTGATGTGAAGAGTGGTAACACGAAGGTAGTCGATGCAAAGGGCTTCGGCCAACTGGCTGGTCAAAGCGGTAATTTGACGGTTGATTGGGATGAGTTGCAGGGGGATGTCCACTTGCGCCTGCGTTCCGGCAATATCAAGAATGTTTTGCCACAAACGGCGTCATTTAAGTTCGATGCTCAGAGTGAATCCGGCGTGGTAAAGGTCAAACGCGACGGTGAATTCGATGTGAAAACCATGTCCTACGTGAAGGGCGAAACGGATGACCGGGCTGAGTATTTGGTAAAGGCCCAAGTGAAGTCTGGTAATGTCAAAATGATGTAAATAAAACGGTGCAATCAGGATGGTTGCGCCGCTTTTTATCACCGCTCATCAGACAAAAGCCCATAATTGCCAGACAAAACAGTGATTAATTGCAAGATGCTTAAATAATTCGCAAATGGTGGTGATGCTAGGCGCTTTCGTGCATGATAGTTCAGTCTCACAAAACGGGTGAGACTAATTTTTTGATGTGGGGGCGTACTGATGACAACAACTATTGTCATTAATAAGCAGGGTTATGCAGTGAAAGACCTGCATGTATTCGGGGAGACGGTGACGATTTCACCGGAACGAACAGTTATGATTGTGGCCTGCCAAGTCAATGGGATGACAACGGCTGCCGTGGTGTACCAAGCAGACGGTACCTTCATGGGTATTGCACAATCAAGCAATACGTTGATGCAACAGTTAGAAACGGAGTCATGTTATTTTCGCCGACGCCAAGTCCAAACGATGCAACGTTTGTTACCGAAAACGTTGGATCCTGATGCGAAATCATTACCGTGGGTGAAAGGGCAGGATGCTTTTATGCCGATTACCTGTTATACCGATGGACCAACAACGTGGGTGAATACGGCCTTTTTGACAGCAATCGAAACGCAGGGGTTTCAAACGCGATTAGTCATGGATGGGGCACCAGATATCGTGACCAGCAAGGGACGGAACAAATTTATTAAGCAGCTGACGGCCATTAAAATCATGAGTTTGTGGATGTGCCAAGATCTGTATGGTCGCGGGTCGCAGTTAGAACGGGCGATTTTGCCAATGATTAGTTGGCCAGATAATGTCCCGATTAATGTGGACCAGGCTGCTTTACAGGCCTCACGTGATTTAACGTGTCTAACTACCCTTGGCGAACGCCTAAAATTACCTGTCGATGAAGAGACCACTTTAGCGGACCTACAACGACGGGCGCGTCTAAATATTTCTCAACGTGATATGAAAACGTTTTAACGGTAAAAATTATTGTTTTAGGATAAAATCGGAGGTAAGCATACAGAGAGTGGGTAGAAAAGATGTACGTGATTAAATGTTCAGATAGTTACTTAATGGGCGCAGCTGTAAACCATACATGGCAAACGGCCACCAGTGCTGATTTGGCAAAGCGATTTGAAGCAAAGTCAGATGCTGAAGCCTTTTTAGCAAAGTACGAGTTAGCCGAAGTTGGTAAGATTGTAAAACTGTAGTGATTAGTTAATGCGTCGACGCGAAACCGTCGGCGCATTATTTGTCTCATTTGGATTAAATGCTATACTTTGAATTATCACAATCTGAAAAGGGGATGTTCTTCAATGGCAAATGAAGAGAAATTGAATATCAATGACATTGCAGAACGGGCAGGGGTCAGTATTGCCACAGTGTCACGAT
>NZ_KQ970394.1:114061-124645 GCF_001579105.1 Weissella sp. DD23
ACGATATCTCCATGGCCGGCTTGAGAAAATGTCGGATAAAACGGCGAATCGCATTAAGCAAATCATCGAAGAAACCGGCTACGTGCCTAACGCCTCAGCGGTCCAATTGATGACGCAACGCAGTGGTCTGATTGCCATCGTGGCTGCGGATGTGGATGATTATTTTTCAACGGAATTCTTCAAAGGGGCCTCATCGATTCTTGAAGCGGAATCGTATACCGGGGTGCTCTTTGACACAAATTCATCAGTTAAGCGGGAAGCATCATTGCTTGATCGCATCAGCCAACAAAATTTTGATGGTGTGATTATGCAACCAATCTCGGCTGATAATGAAGTGCTACAAAAGCACATTAAAAAGAATTTACCGGTCGTTTTGGTTGACCGTGAGACAACGGGTGGCGACTATGACATGGTCGTGACGGATAATGAGCAAGCTGCAAAACGGGCGGCGCAACACTATCGTGACCAAGGCTTTGCGAACGTTGTTGTGATTTCTGAACCAATTGCCAATGTGTCAACGCGTACGGCGCGTTGGCGTGGGGTGCAGGCAGTTTATCCAGATGCCCAAATGATTGAAATTGCGCATGCAGGGATCATTGGTGCGGAACAGGTGCAAGCGATTATTAGTCAATTGCCAACGGATGCCCCAACCGTCGTGTTCTTCTTTAAGGAACGGTTGATGTTGGAAATCTTACCGCACATGATTCGTGAAAATGTATTGACAGCGCAATTACAAGTGACTGGTTTTTCAGACACGAAGCTCGCACGTGACCTTAATCCAAACGTGAAGTTGATCCAGCAAAACCCTTTTCTGATGGGGGCTTCGGCGGCTGAGTTGCTCTTACGTCGGTTGGATAAAAAGGCGGCCAAAACACAAACTGAAAAAATCGTCATTGCGGCGACTTATGAATAGACTGTTTACAACACCCAACTTGGGTGTTATTCTTTTCACGTAAGGTTAAGCGCTTACCTAACTTGTGAGTAAGCAAGATTAGTTAGCGACTTAATTTTAACGGGCCATTGTGCCCATATATTTTTGGATATTGGTTAAGCGCTTAACCTAAAATGACAACGGATATTTTAGAGATTAGGTGAGCAATGGTGCGGTTTGACGAAATGGTGCCACTGTTCTTAGGGGAATGACATGGCAAAGCTATTTTTGAATACATGGATTTTTGAGGATGCGGTGAAGCAGGGACGTACGCAAGCCGAATTAGTTGCCCAAGTTAAGGATTTAGGTGCTGATGGGATTGAAGTTCGACGCGAATATTTCCACGACTTAACAACGGAACTGGCCGCGGTGCGCGAAGCAGCCACGGCAGCGAATTTGGCAGTCGCATTAAGCATCCCTGATGAATTGTTCGTCAACGGGGTAGTTAATGAAAAGTTACCGCAGTACATTGCGGAGCTACAAACACTAGGCGCGGTTAAAGCGAAGTTCAATTTGGGTGATTACGCCAACTTTACTGGCGACCTGGCAATGGCCTTTAAGGACTGGCCAGCTGATATCACCATCAACATTGAGAATGATCAAACGGCATTAAGTGGTCATCTGGAACCAATCCACGCCTTCTTGCAAGACGCAAAGTCAGCAGGTGTCGAAATTGGGTACGTTTATGACTTGGGCAACTGGGCGTTTACGAAGGGGGATGCCGTAAAGAGTGCTGAGCTATTGGCACCTTACACTGATTACGTGCACTTTAAGAATGCAGCTGACACGGACAATGGTTTGATTGTAACGACTGATTTGGCTGAAGGCTTGTTCGATTGGGAAGCCATTTACAAGTTATTCGACAATACTGTTGATGTTGCCTTGGAATTCCCAATGGCAACTAACGAACAAATTGCCGCACAAGTGACGATGTTACGTCACGCGATGGAGGCCCGTTAATCATGGTTAACACGATTATTGCAATTTTGCTGTTGCTGACATTTGTCGGCTTTATCTTCTACATCTTCAAGGGTGGTAACTTGATGGTTGGGTTCTTTGTGATGGCAATCCTCTGGGCAGTCATCGGGTTAGTACCATTTGATGTTGCCATTAAGAAGGTTTTCGCTGAGCCAGCCTTGAATTACGGGCCAACGATTATCTACATTGCGTTTGGGTCATGGTTTGGTCGTGTCTTGGTTGATTCGGGTATTGCGCCAGCCATTTCACAACGCACGGCGAAGGCGGGTAAGAAGAATGTGATGCTTGCCGCCATTTTGGTTATCTTAGTTACGGCCTTGATTTTCATTAGTGCGTACGGGGTTGGGTCAGTTATCGCGATCGGAGTTATCTTGTTGCCAATTCTCTTGTCACTTGGTATTCCACGTAAGATTGCTTTGCCAGTCTTCTTGATGTCGGTTGGTGCACCAATGTACTTGAATCTGGTGCTTTTCAACCAAATCAAAGCCTTCTTCCCAAAGGCTGACTACAGTGGCAAGTATTTGATTTTCGGTATCACAGCCATGGCTGTGCAACTGTTGGCGGTTATCATTTACCTCTTTATGCACCGCAAGTCATTTGATGCCTCAAAGGCGGACGAGAACTTGAAGTTGGTTGGTGCCGAAGTTTCCACAGAAGAAATTAAGATTCCATGGCCTGCCTTTATTGTGCCGGTTGTGCCAGTCTTTATGAATTTGGCGTTTAAGTGGGATGCCGTACCATCATTGATTTTGGCAACCCTGTTGGCGATGTTGCTAACGGGAAAGATGCGCCACTGGAAGTCATTTATTGACTTTTTGAACGATACCATTCAAACAGCGATTTCAGATATTGCTGGATTGATCATGTTCTTGATGGCACTAATCATGTTCTCCGGCGCTGCCCAAATTAATGCGGCGCGTTTCCAAACGTTGTTGACGTCAATTTTGCCATCAAACATTTGGATTTTGGCCTTGGCACTTGGAATTGCCGCACCATTGGCATTGTTCCGTGGGCCATTGCACGTTTGGGGTGCTGGGGCTGCCACAGCTGCTGTTTTGGCGGGAGCACACATTTTCCCAGATGCCTTGTTGTTGCCTTTGATGTATGTGCCAAGTTTGATGGCGGTGTCGACTGACTTGACGCAATCATGGAACGTTTGGGCCTTGAAGTACATGAAGGTCGACAGTCGTGAATTGTTGAAGCAGGGTGTACCGGTAATGTGGATTGTTTCAATCATTAACGTTATTTTGGCCGTTTTGATTATCAAGTAAGAGATTGAAGGATTATAATCATGAGTGAATTTTTGACGATTGGTGAGCCAGTTGTGACGTTCATGTCGAAGGACGCGGACGCTAGCTTGGTCGACACCATTAATTACTTTAAGTTGTTGGGTGGCGCAGAATTAAACGTGGCCATCGGGGTACAGCGTTTGGGTCACACAACGGAATATGTGAGTCGCTTAGGTGCTGATCCATTAGGTGGTTATGCCAAGAAGCAAATCTTGGAACACGGGGTTGGCACGACTTTCGTGACCGAAGATGCAGATAACTGGACGGGATTCCAATTGAAGCAGATGGTGACGACTGGGGATCCACAAACGTTTAACTACCGGACAGGTTCAGCTGCAGCGCACTTGTCAGCAGATGTGTTGGATGACGTGAAGTTGGACGACGTGAAAATTGCCCACATGTCAGGGATTTTCCCAGCGTTGTCAGAGACCTCAAACAAGGCCTTCCGTCACTTGATGAATCGCTTGGTCGCAGCCGACAAGTTGATCACGTTTGACCCTAACTTGCGGCCAGCCCTTTGGAACGATGATGCTCGTATGATTCGTGAAATTAATGAATTTGCGAAGTCGGCGGATATCATTTTACCAGGTAGCAACGAAGGTAAGATCTTGATGGGTAGTGAAGACCCTAAGGATATTGCGGACTTCTACTTGAATCAAAGTGAGCGGACAAAGGTTGTCATCGTGAAGGTTGGGCCTGCTGGGGCATACGTGCAAACACGTGATGCAGAAGGCTTTATGGTACCCGGCTTTAAGGTTGCGAAGGTAGTTGATACAGTAGGTGCTGGTGATGGTTTTGCTCTTGGTGTGATTACGGCCTTGCTAGAAGACAAGTCATTGCGCGCTGCCGCCATGCGTGGAAACGCAGTTGGGGCCTTGCAAGTGCAAACACCAGGTGACAATGATGGTTATCCAACACCAGCGCAATTGGCAGCATTTTATGCCGCAGAAGGAGTAAGTGAAGACTAATGAAGTTACAAGTAGCAATTGATCGTGTGTCATTAGCACACGCCATTGCATTGGCGAAGGACCTTGATGGTATTGCTGATGTGATTGAACTCGGTACATCTTTGGTAAAGGACTATGGCTTGATTGCCTTGTCAGATATCAAGGCAGAAATTAAGCATTCAGAATTGTTGATGGACTTGAAGGCCATCGACGAAGGTGTTTATGAATTCAACAAGGGTTTTGAAGCCAATGCTGACATTTTGACGGTCATGGGGTCAGCCGACTTATCAACGATCAGTGCCGTATATGAGGTGACAGAAAACGCGGGCAAGACAATGTTGATTGACTTGTTGAACATGACGGATGAGGAGATTGCACCATTGATGACGTTTGACCACGCCATCTTTGGATTGCACCACTCACACGATAATGCCGCCAACTTCGATGCAGCCGGGTCAGTTAAGCACTTCCATGAACAATTCCCAGTGGCCAAGCGCATTGCCGTGGCTGGTGGGATTGATTTGGACCAAGTGAAGAAGTTGTCAGCGGATGGTATTGCTGAAATTGCCATTGTTGGTGGAAAGATTGCTGGTGCAGCTGATCCAGTTGCAGCCGGTCGTGAATTTAAGGAGGCGCTATAATGGCTTTAGTAAATGAAGTATTGTCAGAAATTCAAGAAGTGATGACGCAAGTAGATGACGCCCAACTGGACGCTGCTGAAAACATCATCACGAAGGACAAGCGCATCTTCGTATTGGGCGCTGGCCGTTCAGGTTTGATGGTGAAGGGCTTTGCCATGCGTTTGATGCACATCGGTTACACGGTGTTTGTCATTGGCGAGACGATTACGCCGTCAATTGCTGAAGGGGATGTCTTGGTTGCGGTCTCAGGTTCTGGTACAACCGGCTCAGTTGTTGGCCCTGCGCAAAAGGCAGCTGACAATGGTGTCCACGTGATTGGTGTGACGTCAAACCCAACCTCACCATTGGCAACTTTGGGCGAGGCCACGATCGTGGTACCTGGTGCTACCAAGGCTGGTGACGGAGTGAAGTCAATCCAATTATTGAGCACGTTGTTTGATCAAAGTGTGCACATTACGTTGGATATCTTGACGTTGATGATTAGCCGTCGTGACCACGTGTCAAATGACACTGCCAAGGCCACGCACTCAAACATGGAATAGTATTACATTAAGTTTCAAACCTTTACTCAAAAAAATCTCACTGAAAAAAATAAAGCGGCGCCCTGGTGATGCGGGGCGCCGCTTTTTTGCAGACCTCAAAACCAGTAATTACCGGATAAGAGGCGTAAGATTGATATGACAATTTTTGAAATGGGGTTAATGAAGATGTATGTGATTGAATATTATGGTGGGTACGTTGGCGATGCGGTGAATGGTCAGATCCAGACGACCTTTAGTCCGTTTACGGCGAAGCAGTTTTGGTCTGAGATAGATGCACAGAACTTTATGTATCAACATGGCATTGCGTTTATGGGCAAGATTGTACGGATGTAGTTGGGCACTAATTTCATAAAAACGTTCGCAAGACAGCTATTTAGTAAATGGTTTTACAGGTATAATGATAACCATACTAGATTGTGGAAGGAGACTGATCGTGATGAAAAAAGCGTCGATTAAAGATGTGGCAAATTTAGCAGGTGTGTCACCGACAACGGTCTCACAAGTGCTGAATAAACGGAATGATCATTTTCCACAGGAAACGATTGATAAAGTGCTTGCTGCACAGAAAGAACTGGGCTACGTGCCAAATCAAAGTGCGAAGAGCTTGCGTGGTAATGCGAATCCCTTAATTGGCGTGTTAGTACCCAGTTTGCGGAATCCGTTCTTCTCAGATTTGATGCAAAGTATGCAAGAACACGCGCATGGCGTAGCTGACCTGGCATTTTTTTCAGCGACGGATGACGAGATTGACCAAGCTATTTTGACGTTGATTGGGCGTGGCGTTAATGGCTTGGTAATCGCACGCATGTTGCCACACGTGCAAGATGTGAACACCTATCTCAATAAGCAGAAGCTGCCATACGTGGTTTTGGACCAAACCAATGATGATAGTGATGCTGATTCCGTGAAGACGAATGAATATCAAGGTGGGGTGACAGTTGCTGAACATTTGCTACAATTGGGCCACCGTGATGTTGCGCTAATTTTGCCTGACTACCTAACAGAAAATTTGCGTGAGCGTATTCAAGGCTTTGAAGATACGGTCAATCAGACGGCGAACACTAGTATTACGCGCTTTGAAACGTCGATGTCAAAACACGGCGGCTTAGCAATTGCCTCTCGCGTTAAGCGAGCAAACGTGACAGCGGCATTTGCCCTAAACGATGAATTGGCCATTGGCTTATTACGTGGTTTGAAAAATGCCGGTGTGGACGTGCCCAAAACATTTAGTGTGGTTGGTTATGACAATACGGACTATTCAGAATTTATGGTACCCTCAGTAACCACGGTCACGCAGCCAGTTTGGCGAATGGGGCAGATTGCTCTAGACATGGTATTAGCTCGGATTAACGATCCGAGCATCGCCAAGCAGACGGAAATTTTAGATACTCATTTAATTATTAGAGAATCAACAGATTCGATTAAATAACATTGATATGATGCCAATCAAGCATTAAAAACGACGCGTTTTTAGTGCTTGATTTTTTTATTTGAGCAAATGTAGGGGTTTACATTGTGTTTATTCGGTGTATATTAAAATTTGTAAAACGATTTACAAAAACGATTTACATAGAAATTATAACGTTTGTTTGGGGGACATTCATCATGAAGAAGGTTGGAATTTTGAATTCTGAGCTAGCTTACACGGTAGCACAAATGGGACATAAGGATACGTTGGCGATTGGGGATGCCGGTTTGCCGGTACCAGCGGGGACCAAGAAGATTGACCTGGCCGTGACGTTCCAAACGCCAGATTTCCAAACGGTACTTGAAAATGTTTTGACGGAAATGCAAGTTGAAGCCATCACGTTAGCCGAGGAAATCAAGACGGAAAATCCAGATCAATTAGCGGCAATCTTAGCAGTTTTGCCAAATGTTGATGTGACGTTTGTACCGCATGAGGAATTTAAGCAACAATTGGGGGCCACACGGGCAGTGGTTCGAACGGGTGAATCACATCCGTTCGCTAATATTATTTTGCGTAGTGGCGTGGCATTTTAGTCGAAGGGGATAAATCATGGAAAACATGGGGGCGAAGGTTGTACGACCTTTTACAAAGCATATTGATGAATTGTCGGATGGGTATTTAACGAAGACGCCGTTGTTCCAATTCATTGTGATTTCGCTAATCTTCCCAATGTGGGGAGCGGCAGCCAGTCTGAATGACATCTTAATCACACAGTTTAAGACAGTCTTTCAACTGAATGATGCCTCAACCGCATTCGTGCAGTCAGCGTTTTACGGTGGGTATTTCTTAATTGCGATTCCGGCATCATTGGTTATCAAGAAAACATCGTATAAGTTTGCGATTATGCTGGGGCTAATTGCTTACATTATTGGCGCAGGATTATTCTTCCCAGCTTCACGTGTTGCAACGTACTCAATGTTCTTATTTGCCATTTTTGCTATCGCGATTGGGTTGTCATTCTTGGAAACGGCCAGTGATACCTATAGTTCGATGCTTGGACCTAAGAAGTATGCGAACTTGCGTTTGAACATCTCAGCCGCATTGACCCCATTGGGAGATATTGCTGGAATTCTACTTGGAAAGTACATGATTTTTAGCACAGGTGGTAATTTGGCGACCAAGATGGCGGGGATGCATGGTGCTGAACGAATTGCCTATGGTGAAAAGATGTTGCAATTAACCTTGCAACCATACAAGTACATCATCGGTGTCCTGATTATTATGTTGTTGATCTTGGCTGTGACCAAGATGCCAAGCGCTAAGCCAAAGGTTGAAACACTGGCTGGTGAAGAGGCCACTGAAAAAGCCACTTTGGGTGAAACCATCAAGTACTTGTTGGGAAACTTCCGTTACAAGAAGGGGATCCTCGCCCAATTCGTTTACGTTGGAATGCAAACAACGGTTTGGTCATTTACAATTCGTTTGGCCTTGGATTTGAATAAGCAAATTAGTGATGCGGATGCCACGACCTTTATGGTCTATTCATATGCGATGTGGTTCGTCGGTAAAGTAGTTGCAACCTGGTTCTTGGGACGTTACAAGGTCGCAACCGTGTTGAGTATCTACTCAGTGTTGGGAACTATTACGTTACTGGTCACGACATTCGGCCAAGGTATGATTGCCGTGTACGCGGCTGTGTTTGTGAGCTTCTTCTTTGGTCCACAGTGGCCAACGATTTACGCCCACACATTGGATAATGTCGCAGATAAGAAGTATACCGAAACGGCCGGTGCCATTTTGGTGATGGCGATTGTTGGTGGTGCAGTATGGCCACTATTCCAAGGGTTGGTATCTGACTGGTCTGGTTCAATGCAATTGTCATTCATTGTGCCGACTATCGCATTTATGATCGTGTCATGGTACTTCATCTCTGAAATGAAGTATGCAAAGGAAGAAAAGTAGGTGATTGTGATGAATAAGATTGTTGTCATTGGTAGTTTGAATTTGGACATTATTCAAAACATTTCGCGTTTACCATTGCAGGGAGAGACGCTTCGAGTTGATTCGCGTGGCACGAATTTAGGTGGTAAGGGTGCGAACCAAGCTGTCGCAGCAGCCCGTCAAGGTGCCGACGTGAGTTTCATTGGGGCTATTGGTCAGGATGCTGCGGGTGTGCAATTCAGGAATTTGCTTGAAGATGAAGGCATTAACACAGCTGGCCTGGTTGAAAAAGAAGACGCTACGGGTACCGCAACGATTTTGCTAGAAGAAGATGGCCACAATACGATTTTGGTGTATGGTGGTGCGAACATGAAGCTGACAGCAGACGATGTGGTGAAGTCAGAACAACTTATTGCGGAAGCTGATTTTGTGATTGCACAGTTTGAAGTTGCCCAAGAGGCGGTTGCGAAGGGCTTCTATCTCGCCAAGAAATACGGTGTCACGACAGTGCTTAACCCAGCACCGGTCTTGAATTACAAAGATATTGATCCAGCAATTCTTGCTGCAACGGACATTATTGTGCCGAACGAAACGGAAGCAGCCGCTTTGCTAAACTGCGAACCATCAACTGATTTCGATGATTTATTGGATATTAGTGATCAATTTGCGGACCTATCAATTACGGGTACAATTGTGACTTTGGGTGAAGATGGGGTTTACTACAAGTTAGCTGACCAAGATGCACGCACCCAACCGATTTTTAAAGTGAAGGCGGTCGATACAACCGCTGCGGGCGACACATTTATTGGGGCGACGTTTGCTTACCTAAATGCTGATTGCACGAATATTGATGACGCAATTCAATATGCATCCAAGGCGTCGTCAATTGCGGTTTCACATTCAGGGGCTATTCGGTCAATCCCAACGAAGAAGGCTGTGTTGGCATCATTAAATTTGGTACATGCATAGTTGGAGGTGATCTGATGGACACATTAGAACAAAAGCGCGCGGCTGGAAAGTACGCTGCAACGTTAATTGAAAATGGCATGGTTGTCGGTCTTGGCACAGGTTCAACGGTTAAGTTTTTCGTCGAAGAACTGGGGCGCCGTGTCAATGAAGAAGGATTAGACATTGTCGGGGTGACCACATCGACGCGTACAGCTGAACAGGCCAGGACGTTAGGCATTGCTTTGGCAGATGTAGATGATGTTGACCACATTGACATTACCGTCGATGGCGCTGATGTTGTTGATGCACAATTGAACGGGATTAAAGGTGGTGGAGCGGCGCTGTTGTACGAAAAGGTTGTCGCTAAAAACTCTCGCCGGAATGTTTGGATTGTTGATGCGTCAAAGGTGCACGAGGAACTGGGTCATTTTCCATTGCCAGTTGAAGTTGTCACTTATGGTGCTGAGCAGCTGTGCCGGGTCTTTGATAACCATGGCTTGCACCCGGTGCTACGTCGTACGGCTGATGGGGAGCCGGTGAAGACAGATAACGGGAATGAGATTGTAGATTTGCATTTAGATACGATTCCGTTTCCAAGTGAATTAGCGAATTGGTTAGCCAATCAAGTAGGTGTGATTGAGCATGGTTTGTTCTTAAATGTTGCTGATGAAGTTATTGTTGGTGGGGATGAAATTCAGGTGCTGAAGTCGCCAGCTTTGATGTATTAGATGGTAGAAAGTCTGTTGAGATATGCTCGACGGACTTTTTTGTGAATATAGCTAAATGATGCAATAAATCAAAGTTATAAAGCTTGTTGTTAATAAGTTGATCCATTTAAAAAAGTGATCAACAATTAAGATCCAATTTGACGAGAAAGAGGATCACGCGCATGCTTAACCAACCAACCAACCAACCAACCAACCAACCAACCAACCAACCAACCAACCAACCAACCAACC
>NZ_KQ970394.1:124665-127994 GCF_001579105.1 Weissella sp. DD23
CAACCAACCAACCAACCAACCAACCAACTAGGGTGAGATCCGTCCATTTTATCAAATGGGTCGGTGGAAAAAGGCAGCTTCTGCCAGAATTGGCTAAGTACGTTCCAAAGCAATTTGGGACGTATTTTGAGCCGTTTCTGGGAGGAGGTGCCTTTTTGTTGTCTTTGGAACCCCATGATGCGGTTGTGAATGACTTTAATCCGGAATTAGCAAACGTTTGGCGCATTGTGCGTGATCGACCAGATGAACTATTAGAAAAATTGGTAGAACACCAGGCTAATAATTCAAAAGAATATTACTTGGATTTGCGATTGACTGATCGTGATGGTCGTCTTGAAGAAATGACAGAGGTTGAACGAGCAGCGCGATTCATTTATATGATTAAGGTTGGTTTTAACGGTTTGTGGCGTGTAAACAGTAAGGGGCAAAATAACGTACCTTATGGGAAATACAAAAATCCAAAGATTGCAGATGAGCCAACAATTCGACGCGTTTCCGAGTATTTGAATAACGCGAATGTAGACGTTATGACTGGTGATTTTGCAAAAGCGGTCGAAAAGGCACAGACAGGGGACTTTGTGTATTTTGATCCGCCCTATATTCCAGCTAGCGAGACGGCTAGTTTCACAAGTTACTCAAGTGAATTTGGTTACGACGAACAAGTGCGGTTACGTGACTTGTTTAAAGAGTTAAAAGATCGGGGTGTCTTCGTACTGCTATCAAACAATGATGTGCCACTGCTTCATGAACTATATGAGGGAATTGGTGTAATCGAAACAGTAGAAGCACATCGTTTCGTTGCAGCGAAAGCAAGTAGTCGAGCCAAAGTTTCTGAAGTGCTTGTGCGGAGTTGGGAGTAAGATGAATGGCAAAAGCAAGAACTAGAAAGCAAGATATCGCCTGGCGTTATTTATTTGACCGCTTTGATATACCAAAACAAATTGAGCAAAACGGGGCGTATGAAATTACCAGTAGTGACATTAATAAATACGTACGTGAATATTATGCCGATCGGCCTGATAATGCGCCTGACGCTCGAAACTTATTGAAGTTTGATTTTAGTAGTGACTTGCCAGAAGTTTTTAAAGATTCGGTCGATAAGAATATTTTTGGTAAAAGCGCACAGTTTACGTTAATGCCAAAGGGACGGGATAGGTATGCCATTTCTGATTTTAAGACGTTCGAGAGTTTGAAATATGAAGTACTTGAACCAGTTCGAATGACCTTTCCAAAGTGGATTTCAGGTATTCGCCCAGAAAGTCCGGAAACAATTAATAGTGAGGCTGTTGCACAATCTGTCGCTGAAATGAGTGGCATGCTGAAATATGTGATGGATGATTTAAATGCTGATGTTGTGGCAACGTTAAGTGGTAAGAAGGGAACAGGACTGATTGATTTTCAAATCAGTCATTATCGTAACGGCCAAACTAATTTTGTGATTGATGGATGGCAGTCTGAAATTGATGGTGTTTATGAGTCGCCAAGTCGTGTCTTGATTGTCGAATCGAAAAAGAAACGACCTGAGGATTTTAATATTCGTCAGTTGTATATACCAACGCGTATTTATCATGATCAGATGAAGTTTCCTAAGGAAATTTATTCAGCGTACTTTACATATACTGATGATGTATTTTCATTTCACGTTTATCAGTTTACGGATATTGATGATTTTAATTCGCTAAAGAAAATTCGTGAGTATGAATTTGTATTTGAAGAAGAATCGCAGCCAGTAACGCGTGAAACTTTGAAAGTTTTATTGGCACAGCAACAAGTTTCGGTAGAGCCAAGACGTCTGGATGGTGAATTAGTACCGTTTATTCAAGCTAATGATCCTGAAAAAATATTTGAAATACCAGTTGTTCTTAGTGGTAAACCGCTTACGAGTGAGCAAGGGGATGTATTTGAGATAGGTACGAAGGAGTTTTTCGCGGAAGCGTTCAAGTTTGATGTGAGACAATCAGATTATTATGCAAACGCGGCCGAATATTTTAGCTTAGCTCAGAAAGTAGATGGGAGATTTAAAGTCTCTCAATTAGGACGCGTGTTTATTGATGCAGACTATAATACGAAGATTGGGCTATTTGCTAAAGAGTTGGTACAACGGCCAATTTTTAGAGCAATGATTGAAATTTGGGTGGCTACAGGACATTTACCTGATAATAAAACAGTTGGTGAATTAATCAAACTACATCGACCGGATATTGGTGGAAGCACAGTTCCTCGTCGGGCAAGTTCGGTGAATGCGGTGATGAATTGGTTTGTGATGAGAATACAGTAAAAAGGAGTGCTGCAGTTTTGCAGTGCTCCTTTTGTTGAATAAAGAAATTTGAATATACTTTATATTGCAAGAAAAGAAATAAAGTATTTATTTGCCTCTGGATCCAAATAATGATCTAATTATTGTAGTTAACAATTATGGGGGTATATATAATTATGGGCGTTCCAATTAAAATTCCACAACCAGCTGGATTAACGATGGAGATACTTTTTCAACAAAATGTATTTTCTGTTCCTGTGTATCAACGAAACTATTCTTGGAAGCAAAATGAAGTTTTGGATTTTTGGCGGGACTTAGAAGATTTGATCGAAGAACGACGTGATAATCATTTTTTTGGTCAGGTGGTGACATTTAATCATGATAATATTCAAGATTTAATTGATGGACAGCAAAGAATGACAACTAGCACAATTTTTTTGGCGGTTATTCGAGATATTGCTCAAAAAATGCTAGTTGATGAGGCGGAGTATCTGACACAGGATTCTCGAGACAAACTCCGTGATATCATGCGAGATATAAACCAACGATTAATTCGCGGTGAAAATGGTGATCAGGCAACGTTAAAGTTACAAGTGTCGTCTGAATCTGATCGAGCATTGCAGGATTATTTTTACAAACGAACTCATTCGCAAGATGTGGACTACGTAGATAGTCATCAAAAGACAGAACCAATGAAAAATATGGATGCGGCGTACTTTGAATTTCAACGCGGTGTTTTAAATTCACTTTCGAAGAATAAGACGTTGGTTGAACGTATTAATTTACTAGATAGAATTTTGAGAACTTTTATCGAAAAATTTTATGTCGTTATGATTTCTGCTCCAACTCAACGGGATGCGTTTATTATTTTTGAAACACTGAATAGTCGTGGCGCTGACTTGAAACCATCTGATATCATCAAGAATCACATCATGTTCTTATTAGAAGATGATTTGGAACAGACTAATCTGTTGTGGGCAAAGGTTTCTGATCAGTTGAATGCAGATAGTGATCGGATCACATCGTATATCCGTTCTTATTGGACCGCTACGCGTAGGTTAGTAACAGAAGG
>NZ_KQ970394.1:128114-132208 GCF_001579105.1 Weissella sp. DD23
AGGGTAAGAATTTCTTAGATGATTTGGTTGAACTTGTACATGCCTATGATGTGCTAGAAAATCCGTGGAGTCCGGTTGCGAACAGAGATTTATTTAAAAATAGCATGTTACATGCAGAAATAGACATACTGGATAAAATGAGCGTAAAGCTGTATTATCCAATATTCTTATCAATGCGGAAGCAACGGTTTGATGAGCAACAAATCGCGCAAGTTCTGCATCAAGTGATTTCAATCTTTGTACGACACCGAACAATTCTGAATAACGGAACTAACACGTTGGAAAACGGGTTTGCGACAACGGCAAATAAGATTTATCGGGGTGAGCTAACTAATGTTGACGATATAAACGCAGACTTGAAGCGTCCTGTTATGCTACATTCTGATGCAGATGTTCTTGCTGCCTTTTCGGTTTTGTCTAAAGAAGGTGGAAAACGTGGGCAAAAGAAGTGGGCGCTTACGTATTTATTGAGTGAGCTTGCATATGCAAATAGTGAGGAGAACTACTATGAAGATGTTTTCCGAGAAGACAAGTATGAACTAGTTCGCATTGCGGAGTTAAATAATATTAATGATGATGTAGATACAGATCACGAGTCCCGAATTGGAAATTGGACGCTAATTGAGAAAGCGTACAAGTTTGATGAGCGCGATATTGATGAAAAATATCAAGCGTTACATGGGTCGTTGTTCCCAGGAAACAATTATTTGGCTGAGCAAGTTAAGCAAGGTTGGAATAACGATACAGTAGAAGCTAGGCAGAACGAAATGAATAATAAAGTTGTCGTGATTTGGCGATGAGACGGGGAAGTTAAGCATGGATATTACACCAAAAACATTGCCTTTAGCATCTGTTTTTCAAATTGGCGCTTCAAATAAATATATTGTACCTGTATATCAGCGCCATTATTCTTGGCGGGCAGAGCAGATTGAAACTTTGTTCAATGACATTGCTAATGAAGATAGTGGATACTATGTAGGAAATTTACTGATTAATACTGAAGAAGGACATGACAGTATTATTGATGGGCAGCAGAGACTTACGACGCTTAGCATGCTTTTATTAGGTCTTTATTCTAATATGAAGTCTATTGCTAATAAACCAGAAACTTCTGAAGACATCAAGGCGTTGTTGTATCAAGACATCGGTGATATAAAGAGACAATTATTGGTGGATAGCAATATTGAAACGCCTAGATTACAACTACTAGACAAAGATCAGGAAATTTTCAAAAACTTGCTGCAGCAGTTGGAGGGGCAAAAAATAGTTCCAGGCTATGGGAACTATGCCTTTTTTAAACGATATAAGTACATTGAAGATAATTTGTTATCGGATATGACGGCGCATCAACTACATGATTTCTATCAAAATAAGCTTAATAAAATTGAACTTTTACAGATTTCTGTTCCAAATCTAAATGATGCATATCAAGTTTTTGCAAGTCTAAATAGTAAGGGCGTTCCGTTAACGCCACTGGATCTTTTAAAAAATATCTATTTATCAAAGCATGGAGATGCTGTTAAGTGGCAAAAACTTTCTGACGTGTTTGTAACTGATAACGACCAACCGGATGAGCAAAAAATGACTCGTTTTGTTCAGAATAATTATGATGCATTTGAAACAGAATCGGTTTCAAGTTTGACAAAAGGAAAAATTGTAAAATCATATCAAAGGCTTTTTGACAAGAATGGTGCAGAGTATATAGATAAGTTAATCGAACGAGCTAAGGTATATATGAAAATTGATACTGATAGCCCTGAATATACATACTCACTAGCAGGCTTGGCTAAACTAGACGCTACAACTAGTTATCCCTTTTTATTAAACGTTTTAGTGAATCAGGTGGAGTATCAGATCGATGAATCTCAAATTGACCAAGTAATTAGAATGGTTATTAACCTATTTATTCGTCGAAACTTTGTGCTTACACCAAAGGCTTCTAACTTAAGAAGCGCCTTTAATGGAATGCGTAAAGACATTACGGATAATAAATTTAGAGGTGAGAATCTAGTGTCGTATATCGCACGTAAGATTAACGTTATCATGCCTAGCAACCAGCAATTTGAAAATGCTTTGAATGAAGGGATTTACGATAAAAACGTGCATACAACACGATTTTTGTTAATTTCTCTCGAAAGAAAGTTTGGAAATTATTTTCATAATGGGAACCCGGATTCTCTGGATGACTATAAAGGCAACAAGTTGCGTTGGTCGATTGAGCACATTTTGCCACAAGGAAATCTGCCAAAATATTGGGTTGATATAATTGGAGATGGTAATGAATCTGTAGCCGAAGAGAATCAAAGGAAAAACGTTCATAGGTTAGGCAACTTGACGTTAACACCATATAATTCAGGGTTAGGGCAAAAGACCTTCCAAGAAAAATTATTGTATAAGGATCCAAGTAATGATGCTAAAGTTGGACTGACTTTACCATTGTTTTTAAACGATTCAATTCAAAAGAATGTAAAAGAATTCAATATAGAGTCTATCGAACAAAGAAACAACGAGTTGATACAAAAAGTACTTGAAATAGTTCCATCTAAAATTGAAGCTAATTAATATACCAGTATACTGGTATATTAATTGGTCAGAGTTGCTCAAATAAAATAGAATTGTATATTTATCAAATGGTGCGACTGTGCGTGAACAGGTAGTACCAGATTTGATTAGATTTTTACCTTAAAAGATTGGATGTTTCGTCCAATCTTTTTCTATTGCTGCTAAAATGAATACAGGAATATGACACGAGAGGTAATCGATATGACAAAGCGTATACCAGTTGTTGGAGCGGCAATCATTGAAAACGGAAAATTACTCGCGGCTAAGCGAACAGAAGGACGTTCATTAGGTGGTTATTGGGAATTCCCAGGTGGAAAGATTGATTCGGGTGAAACGCCAGAAGAAGCTTTAAAGCGTGAAGTTTTTGAAGAGTTCGGCGCTAACGCAACTATTTTCGAAAAGATCGATGAACCATTTGAAAAAGAATATGATTTTGGCGTTGTGGTGCTTGAAATTTTATACGCACGTTTAGACTCAGAAATAACCAAAACAATTGAACATGAGGAATTACGCTGGGTTTCAGAACAAGAGGCTTTGGAATTAAGTTGGGCCCCTACTGATGTGCCAGCAATTAAAGAATTGGTTGAACGGGGTTTTAACTAATGGCAACTAAAGAAGAGCTTAGAGCTGGAGCGGAATTTGGCTTTATTGACGATGGGGTTGAAGCGCAAGAACGTTATCAGCCAATGTTGCTAACAAATCAGGGTGGAGACACGGTTCTTGACCATCTGTACGACGAGTTACAGACAACTCAGGGATTTACTTTTGCAGTGGCGTTCGTCACTGAAGGTGGACTAATCGATATTAAAAGTACATTGAATGATCTGGCTAATCGGGGCATTCGAGGTCGACTAATTACGTCTAACTATCTTGATTTCAATCAGCCAAAAGTTTTTAAAGAGTTGCTAAAGTTACCCAATGTAGATGTTCGAATTATTAATGAGAATGGTTTTCACACCAAGGCATATTCTTTTAATCATGGTGACTACACATCAGTCATTATTGGGAGTGCAAACTTAACTCAAACAGCTTTAAAAAAGAATTTTGAATGGAACTTACGTGTAACATCCACCGATCAGGGAGATATTACAAAGCAAATTCAAGAGAGACTTGATGACTTATGGGATCAATCTGTGCCGCTGACTGAGAAATGGATTGCTGAATATTCTGAGCACTATCAGGAACGCAAACCCGAGTTCAGAATTGATCGTTCTTTTGTGGATAATTCAGCAGAAATTACACCAAATAAAATGCAGGAACCAGCTTTGGAAGCTCTTGCTGACTTGCGGCAACGCGGTGCAAGAAAAGGGTTGGTAGTTTCAGCTACTGGAACGGGTAAAACATATTTGGCAGCTTTTGATGTAAAACAGTTTAATCCAGATCGGATGTTGTTTGTGGTGCATCGTGAGCAAATTTTGAAGAAATCGATTGAAAGCTTTAAAAAAATATTAGGCGGGTCGGATTCAGACTATGGACTGTTATCAGGGACTCAAAAAAATTACGATGCAAAGTATTTGTTCGCAACTGTTAAT
>NZ_KQ970394.1:133895-137278 GCF_001579105.1 Weissella sp. DD23
GTGGCCGGCTTATTGTTGAATGATGGCACGGACGAGTTAATGGTGTCGCGTGATGAGTTACAACGCCAATTCCCACGCCACGAGTTGGTCCGTTTACGTGCGCCATGGTATGAACGACAGCTGGCAACGGACTTTCCTAAGCGATTGCCAGTGCCGGGTGGAAATGAAGCTTGGCAAACCCGCCAGAAAGAGACGAATCAAATTAGTAATGCGTTGGAAGAATTGCGTGCCAAGACTGAGAAAAAAGCTCGTCGCGCGGCTAAGGGTTCTAGTCTCCATCAATTAACGGTCGGATTGCTAGTTGTGGCGTTAATCGTGCTAATGCGTTTGGGTCGTCATGCCTTATTGCCGATGGGCGTGCTATTATTTCTGGCGTTGGCGAGTGCGGTATATGGCTATCGCCACCCCCGCGGTCGCACACTAGGGCGTTGGCTAGTCTATGAGAAACGGGGCGGCTTGGCGAAGATGTTGCAGTTGGAGGATGAACTGTATCGTTTGTCAGCCAAAGTAACAACAACTAAACCAGTGCCTGATCAGTCTGAAACAAGGAAGTCTGAGACGGAGCCTGAGCAAATCACGCCTGTACCAGATCAACACCCAGAAACGGTTTCAGACGAGGAAATGACCGGATTCTTTACGGCATACTTAGCAGCCCGTCGTGAGCGGAAGGATGTCTCACAACATTACGATGACTTCCTGACGGTTGCTAGGTACTATCGCTTTAGCATACCGAAACAAGTAGATGGGAAATTAGCCATCTATTATTATGCTGATCAAGATTATTTGCCGTTGTACATTGCACCAACGGAAGCAATGGCCCCCTTTGGTACACGTCAGGTAACGGGCCAGCAAGCTTTGGCGTTAGTTGCGCAACTGGATGTCGTTGGTGTGCAAATACGAGCTAATAATCAGCGTATCATGCTGCCAAACGATATCTTACAAAAACGTTGGGGTGAAGAAGCATGACAAACTATTATGTAAATTTGCCAGTAGATAATTCTCGTTTAACAAAGCGCCTACGAGGCTTACGTCATGATACGGATGCGGCGTCGAGGTCGCGACGGTTGCAACAGATGGTGATTGATTTCAATCGGGCATTGTTACTGTGGCCGGTTATTACGGACGCGAATCACCAAATTGGTGTGTCTACAACTGGTCAGCCAATTATTGCTGATGATGGCTCGCTTCCGTTTTCAGGTCGGACAGACGAAACGGGGGCTTTCTTCCCAACGGTTTTCTTGTCTAGTGAGGTAGGTCTCGCTAATTGGCCGGATAATTTAGTGAGTCGGATTGACATGATTCAAGAATTTCAACGCAGTGACATGATGTTAGGTGGCTTTGATTTTTACTTAGCCGACGGCGTTGTTGTGACTGTGGCAGAGTACGAATTAGCAACGCTTAAACTAGTACCAACAGATAATACAAATACGACGGTGCCGGAAGATGAACCACAGTTTAGCCCAGATGCGATGCCAGTACCAGCTGACGATTTAGGTCGGTTGCACGTGCTACAACAGCTGTATGATTTAGAAATTGAAAAGCAAACGCTACAAGCTGAAGCGCGGCAGGGTGCGTATAAGCATGCGCAAAGCCCGTTGTTAGGCACCTTGGGTATTATTGCGATGTTATTGAGTTTGATGTTTGCTTTGGCCTACCAGGAAGTGTGGTTTTATGTTGCCGCAGGGGTGGCTGGTGTGATGGCTTATGCGTCATTTCATGTTTCGGAGCGGTCGTTGAACAAAAGATATGAAAAACAAATTGCTAGTTGGCCGTATGCCGATAAGTTAGAAAGTATCGAGACGACGCAAACAAACTTGGGAAATTATAATCCAATTATGATTAATTTCTTGCCTAAATACCTACGTAGTCGCCAAGCCGTTGATATGTTGGCGTTATATCTTGAACGTGGTCAGGCCCAAGATTTACCCGAAGCCATCCAACTATATGAACAAAATTAGCCAAACCTGTAAACGTTTTCAAATCCAAGTGTTCAAAACAAAAATCTTCATAATTGCCCGGTAATCTCTGAAGTATCAAAAGAAATTAGCGAGGTAAGTACTATGGTAGATCGTTTGACGGGGAAGGTTGCAATTGTGACTGGTGGAACCACTGGTTTGGGAAAGGCAATTGCCCAACGTTTTATTGAAGAGGGTGCTAAGGTTGTGATTACGGGACGTCGTGCCAATGTTGGTGAGGCGGCAGCCAAGGAACTCGGCGGGGAAGATGTGATTCGTTTCCAACAACACGATTCATCTGACGAGCAAGGTTGGCAGGACTTAATTGCTTACACAGAAGAGGCATTTGGTCCGTTGAATGTGTTGGTTAATAATGCTGGTATCGGAGCAACTAATGACATTGAGCACGATACCTTTGACGCTTATCGTAAGTTGATGAGCATTAATGCTGATGGAATGTACCTCGGTACGCAATATGGCTTCCGTGCAATGAAGGAACATGGTGGTGGGTCAATCATTAACATGTCATCAATCCTTGGTTTGGTTGGTGATACGATGACGGCCTCATACAACGCTTCGAAGGGGGCAGTTCGCATGTTCTCAAAGTCAGCTGCAGTCTACGCAGCGCAAAACGATTTGAACATTCGTGTGAACACGGTGCACCCGGGCTACATTGCGACGCCAATGACGGACGGTTCTGGTGAAGGTGACTCAGTCGCACCTTACGTGACGCAACGTTTGAAGACACCAATGGGACGTATGGGTGAACCAGATGATATCGCTTGGATCTGTGTCTACTTGGCTTCTGAAGAATCAAAGTTTGCAACTGGTGCCGAATTCGTGATCGATGGTGGCTACACAGCACAATAGATAAGCAAAGCTCTGACAGTGATGTTAGAGCTTTTTTGCGGTCGTTTCATTTTGTGAAAACCATAACGTTTACAAAGTGGAAGTAAAGTTGTATCATTATTTGTGTAGTAATGAGCATGAGATAATTTATTTAGGAATTTGTTATTTGAGAGGTAACTAACATGAGTGATGTAGCATTTATTACTGGCGCAGGACAAGGTATCGGTGAAGCAATCGCTAAGCGTTTAGCAGATGACGGCTTCAAGGTCGCAGTTGTTGGTCGCACGTTGTCAAAGGTTGAACGCGTTGCAAACGAAATTAACGCAGTTCACCCTGACGCAGCGTTGGCCGTTGCAGCTGATGTTGCGAAGCGTGATGAAGTATTTGCCGGTGTTGAAAAGACTGTTGCACATTTTGGGGATTTGACAGTCATGATCAACAACGCGGGTGTTGCACCTACGACACCAATCATGGAAGTTGACGAAGAGACAATGCGCTGGACGTTTGATACAAATATCAACGGTACAGTGTGGGGAACGCAAGCGGCGGTCGAAGCCTTTAAGAAGGCTGGCCACGGGG
>NZ_KQ970394.1:138671-140206 GCF_001579105.1 Weissella sp. DD23
GCGTTTTTGCTGTTTAGTAGGAATCCCCATTAACGATTGAGTTCTTAACGATGACATAGTCGACGTACTTAAGATCCATCAATTGACG
The DNA here is from genome assembly GCF_001579105.1 of Weissella sp. DD23. Classification (NCBI taxonomy): domain Bacteria; kingdom Bacillati; phylum Bacillota; class Bacilli; order Lactobacillales; family Lactobacillaceae; genus Weissella; species Weissella sp. DD23. Next base: position 138,760 of record NZ_KQ970394.1, read on the forward strand.
ACCACCAGCGTATGAAATAGCTGATTGCAAATCTTGTTCCATTTCAAGCAAGGTATCATCGATGTAGCCACGGTAAGGGACTAACAACTTCTTACCTTCGACGTTCTTGTATTCGCCCTTTTGGAATTGCGAAGCAGAACCAAAGTATGTCTTATACTTAGCGCCATCCATTTCGATAACTTCACCAGGTGTTTCAGCGTGGCCTGCGAACAATGATCCAATCATGACCATCGTGGCACCGAAGCGAATTGACTTGGCGATATCACCGTTATAACGAATCCCACCATCTGCGATGATTGGCTTCTTAGCAGCCTTCGCGCAAAGACGGAGGGCAGCTAGTTGCCAACCGCCAGTACCGAAGCCAGTCTTCAACTTTGTAATGCAGGCCTTACCCGGACCGACACCGAGTTTTGTCGCATCTGCACCCGCATTTTCCAAATCACGGACTGCTTCAGGCGTAGCCACGTTACCGGCAATTACAAAGGCATTTGGCAAGTGGGCCTTGATGTATTGAATCATCTTGATAACGGCGTCGGAGTGACCGTGCGCAATATCGATGGTGATGTATTCAGGCGTCAAGTTAGCGGCTTGCAAGGCGTCGATGAACTCGTATTCTTCTTGCTTAATTCCAACGGAAATTGAAGCAAACGTGCCAGCTTCATGGAAACGACGGACAAAGTCCAAGCGTGTTTCTGGTTCGAAACGATGCATAACGTAGAAGTACCCCTCAGTGGCGAGTTTCATCGCCAACTCCTCGTTAATGACCGTTTGCATGTTAGCTGGCACAACGGGAATCTTGAACTTACGATTGCCGAGTGTGACAGACGTGTCCGCTTCAGAGCGAGACTCGATAATACACTTGTTTGGAATGAGTTGAATATCTTCGTAGTCGAATACAGTTGAAAAGTCCATTTAAATTCCCCTAAGTTTGAACAATGTTCGTGTTTTAATATTAATTTTGTTGCGTTCCACCCAACAAATCAATTATAACCGAACTAAAAACAAAAACAAGCACAACTTCTCTATTTATTTGTGAATGTTCTGAGAGCTTGTTATAATAATTAAGTACGAAAGCCGTACATTAACGGGGTCGTTACGGAATCGACTGGCATTGTTCGTGCTAGTACTGCGTTTAGGGGTTGTGGCCCTATAATCCACTCAGAAGAATTAACTGCAAACAATTCACAAAACACTTACGCAGTAGCTGCCTAAAAAACAGCCTGCGTTGCCTATGCATAGCTTTGATTGTGGGTTAAGCTAGGTTTTAAAATTAAGCAATCTGCGCATATTTGTCTCCGCCTGGGGCAGGTATGAAGAGGATAATCAGGCTGGTCTAACTGATCGCCGCGCGGAATGGCGTGCACTAGACGAGATTTAAATTATTCAGCTATGAACGTAGATGTGTTAGTTACGAGATGGTAGGACAGGGGTTCAACTCCCCTCGGCT
>NZ_KQ970394.1:140576-141686 GCF_001579105.1 Weissella sp. DD23
GTTGAAAACGTTGATATACCGGCGTTTTCCTTGATAAATAAGTGATTGGGTCGCAAAAAGGGCCGCAACTATGTTGTACTGAAATGTACTGTTTTGTATTAGTTGCGCCCCCAAATGTGACCCTCTTTTTTATGGGTTGAGACAATAAAAAATACCGTTGCTCGGTCACTGAGTAACGGTATCAATAACATAATTAAATTTAATATTGTGGCTGCCTGCCTTATGTCGTCTTACATGATTGTAAGGCGTTTTTTATTTTATACAAGCGCTCGTGATAATCGTTTACAGTGAGCCGTTAGTCGGGCATACTAGTCTATGCGGTGGATCGGCTTAATTACCCGTTGAAACCGTGGCAAGTTCTGCGATACATGGCGTCACTGTTCTCTCTACAATTTTTCTTGGAACAGGGAGGACATATAAAATGTTTCAAAGATTATCCGGGAGTTTAGAGTGGTTCACTTGGCAGCAAGTGGCATCTTTGCGGTGTTCGTGGTGTTAATTCTGATGTTACCTAAAATCATTCGTGCGATTGTCAGCGGTTACGTTGATGTTAAACGAGTGAATAGCGAGACAAAAGAAAAGACATCCACGTCCGAACACGAAGATGCCTAACCACTAAGAACTCTTGGAACTTGTCAGCCCTGTTAGTGTCCTACCACTAACGGGGCTTTTTCTATACACCTATATTACTAGGAGAAATGGCTAAAAGCAACAAAACAAGAGTAAAAATACAACGACATGCAATACTATGGCAATGGCAAAAACAACTAGTCGGCAATGTATGCCGGCATGTCGTATGTGTCTTGAAATGCTAAGACAAATGTTACCAGCCATTTTGAGTGCACTTTTGTATTTGGTAGCCTCCGGTAGGCTTTAATACCAAGCTTCAGATGATTTATCTGGTAAAACACCGGTATCTATTTTCACTCGAAGTAAGGAGCGCATCGCATGTGTTAGGTAAATTTTGCGAGGGTCATTTTCGGCGCTCCAAGTTGTTGCGCCACCGGTTTTTTTAAAGACGATACGCCCGATATCTGCCGGGTTTGATTTGTGATTTTCGACGTAATAGTGGTATTCAATAGTCGTCGCAGTTTCCTTGATTTTTGTAGT
>NZ_KQ970394.1:141912-143367 GCF_001579105.1 Weissella sp. DD23
ATTGGTGCTTCTATAACAAGTGAGTAACATTCACGACAGCCGTTACCAACGCCAGAAATGCAACCAGCCAGTAAATGCGAATGTTGCTACTGCGACCCATGACAGTGAAAGCTACTGCCAAGATAAGTTGAAAGGCGACCCCGTACCAGGACGTGCTACCGTGAACGATCTCTAGAATTAACAACACAACCATTACAGGGACCAAGGCCCACTGGAATAGCCGTGCCAATTTAGTCATATCAGCCATTGTAATTCTCCCTCTAAATGAATGATGCTTTATCTAATTATCGCGCTACTGGCGGTGCGAATTCAATACTGATTTAGTGGGTTAAATGACAATAACACTTTTTTATTTGTCAAAACAAAGTAGTGGGTCCAGAATAATCGTCGTTGTAATACAAGCCGAAAAAACGGAGGTATCAAACATGGCAGCACATCCAATCGACTATGAAGTGATTGGTGGCAATTTTTCGACGGACAAAGCGCGCCAAATTTGGTCTGAAGAGGCCAAGTTGGAGAAGCAATTTATTGTGGAACAAGCGCTAGCCAAGGTGGAAGGTGCGCAAGGGTGTAATTCCCGCAAGCGCAGCTGACACGATTGTGAACTTGGCGTTCGGCGATTTAGACATTGATCGAATTGCCCAGATTTCACACGAAAAACAACATTCCTTGTTGGGATTAATTCAAGAAATGCAGCGCATCGCTGGCCCAGAAGCTGGTGAGTATGTGCATTTTGGGGCAACCACCCAAGACATTGTAGATACAGGACTTGTTTTGCAAGCTGCTGATCACTATGAACGGTACGAATCCCTTCTGGCAACGTTACGTAAGCAATTAGCAACGTTAACCAAGACGTATGCCCAAACGCCATATATGGCGCGGTCACATAATGTGCATGCGGTGCCAATTACATTTGGGTTTGTTTTAGCACGCTACCTAGATGAAATTCAGCGACACGTTGACCGGTTAACGCAGATGAAGGCCGACACATTAACAGGCGTCTTCGCTGGTGCGGTTGGATCGCATTCGGCACTTGGTATGGCCGGAATTGCGGTTGAAGAATCCTTGATGGCTGAGTTGCATTTACAAACTGAGACCGTTGCATGGCACAACGCACCCGATCGTTTGGTGGCGTACACTGGCGAATTGGCAATGTTGGGGGCAACGTTAGCCAAAATTGGTCGGCAATTCTATAACGAAGCTAGCACGGAAAATCAGCAATTAGCTGAGCCGTTTGTCGGGCAAGTTGGGTCGTCAACGATGCCACACAAGCGCAATCCAGAAAACTTTGAAGCGATTGCTGCATTGGCTGAGCCAATTTTTGCCGCGCAAACGCAGCTGATGCACGCGTTGTTGAGCGTCAATGAACGTGATGCAATTGCGTGGAAGCAATTGTGGCTAGCCTTGCCTGAAATTCACCAGTATGTTGATCGTCAGTTAACCTCGCTCATTGCG
>NZ_KQ970394.1:143582-144845 GCF_001579105.1 Weissella sp. DD23
AGGAGAACGTGGCGCGACTAGGTGATTTAGTCTATGCGGAGGACATTATGATGTTCTTAGCAGACCGTCTGGGTAAGCAAACCGCGCACGAAATTTTGTTCGAGGTGGCACAACGAAGCATTGACCAGCAAACGGACTTTTTGACCGATTTGATGGCGAATGCAGCGGTTGCCGAGGTAACAAGTTTGTCAGAATTAAAGACGGTGGCGTCATTTGAAAAGACGACCGTCGAAATCCCAACATTGATTGCACATGTTTTAGAGAAGGAAGTAGGTTAAACAACATGATGAAGAATACAAAGATGATGACGTTGGTTGCAGCAGGTGTCGCAGGACTAGCTTTGGCTAACATGCCAGTGCACGCTGCTGAGAAGACGATTACATTGGGATCAACTGGTGTGTCATATCCAACGTCTTATAAGGAAAATGATAAGTTGGTTGGCTTCGACGTTGAAGTTGCGAACAAGGCGTTTGCGGCAGAAGGATACAAGGTGAAGTGGGTTAACGGTGACTTTGATAGCTTGTTGCAACAATTGAGCAGCAAGAAGATTCAAGGTGTGTCAAACGCGGTTGCTTACAACAAGGACCGCGCTAAGCAATACCGTTTCTCAAAGTTGTACGCAACGTATAACCAACAAGTTGCCGTGCCAAAGGATAGCAAGGCCAAGAAGGTCAGTGATTTGGCTGGTAAGACGGTTGGCGCTGTGCAAGGGTCAACGAGCATCAAAAATTTGAATGCGTACAACAAGAAGGTTGATGTACGTGCCTTTGAGTCACGCGATGATGCCGTGACGGCTGCTAACGGTGGCAAGGTTGATGGTGTGACGAACTCAGGTCCAATTTTGAAGGCGGTGATCAAGGACAAGCAATTGGCTTTGAAGATGTTGCCTGACAAGATTGCAGCTGACCATGACGGTGCGGTCTTCACGAAGGATGCCAGTGGTAAGAAGGACGCGAAGACTTTTAACGCCGGCTTGAAGAAGTTGTACAAGGATGGCGAATTGCAAAAGTTGTCACACAAGTACTTCGGTGAAGATATTATCAATGGAAAGGCGCTTAAGTAATGTCATTTGATGTGCATTATATGATTGGTGTGATGCCAAAGCTCTTACCATATGTGCCATTGACCTTACTCTTGACCATCGGAACTGTTTGTAATCGCAACGCTGGTCGGCGCCGTCGTGACCTGGTTGCGTCGTAGTCGATATCGCTGGTTACAAGCGATTGCTCGGTTCTATGTGTCAGTATTCCGTGCTGTACCCGG
>NZ_KQ970394.1:145451-150129 GCF_001579105.1 Weissella sp. DD23
TTGGTAGTGGCGTATTCGGCTTTGCAAAATAAGTTAGAACGCTATTATCGTCGGTACATGTAGGAGGGGAACATCATGACAATGGCAGTTAAGCAGTTGGTTGTGACGGTGCCAACGAATAAAAAGCATGTCACCAAGGAAGTGTTGCATGAGGTGTCGTTTGACATCCCCACCGCACAAGTCCTAACGATCCTCGGCCCATCTGGTGCAGGCAAGTCAACATTGATTCGCACGTTGAACGGCCTACAACCAGTTACGACTGGCAGTGTGCCAGATTTAGCTGGTCAAACAGCGATGGTGTTTCAACACTTTAACTTATTCGCAAATTTGACGGCGCTAGATAATGTTGCCTCGCCACTTTACCTGACTGGTCAGCAATCGAAAGCGGTCGCCCGCGAACGTGCAATGACGTTACTGGAAAAGTTTAATTTGGCTGGGGTTGCGACACAATATCCCAGTTCACTATCCGGTGGTCAGAAACAACGCATTGGCATTTTACGAGCCTTGATTACGGAAGCGCCGGTGCTGTTGTTGGATGAGCCAACTTCAGCGTTGGATCCGGAATCGATTCGAGAAGTGACGGACATGATTACTGAGGTGGCCAAGTTGCCTAACCGGACAATTATCTTAGTGACGCACGATATTGCGTTTGCACGTGATATTTCGGATGATGTGCTATTACTGGCGGATGGACGGGTCCAAGCGTTTGAACGTGCCGATGATTTCTTCGCACCTGAACAACAAAATACAGCTATCACAGCATTCCTAACACGTTAGGGTGCTGAAAAGTAAGGACGCAAACCGACTTGGGCTTGCGTCCTTTTTTAAATTTCTTATGAGGAATCCGCTGAAAGCTGGGCAGAGGCACTAAGCTCCCATATACTATTAATCAGTATGTTTAGGAGCTATTGTGATGAGAAAAGAAAAAGTGTGGGTATACGGCTTAATTATCATCCTTGTGTTGGAATACATTTGGGCGGTGGTTAACCACTTGTTCGGCTTTGGCGTGAATGTATTCTGGGGCTTGTTGTTGATTGGCCTGATTAACATTCTAGCGGATGAGTTATTACCTAAGTTAAGAACCGTTTATATCGCAGTAAACGGCGTCTTCTTGGCGTTGGTTGTGATTGGATCATTAGTGAGTTGGCAAGTGGAGCGCCATGAAAATCGGATTTCATTGGTCACACAAAGTGATTATCGCAACAACTTAAAGCGGACAACGGCAATCGCTGAAAATGAGTTGGACGCCGTTGTTAACGACCGTTCAAGTGGTGATTATTACATTTATATTGGTACGGCGGCATCCCCAGATAGTCGCAAGTTATCGCCAGTGATTAAGCAACTCGCGAAAAATCATGAAGTCTACTATTTCGATACAGGGGCGTACACGCTGAAGAAATCATTCCGAGACAGTCTTGAGGTGACAAACTTGCCATACGTGACGTATGTGCATAATGGTCAACGGACGACGGGCTTGAATGGTGGTAAGACGACGTTGCATGAGCTGCAACAGTTAGCTAAGAACCAGAAGTAAAAACTTGATAAAGACCTGGAACGCACAGTCAATCGACCGTGCGTTCTTTGTTATACTTGAAAACTGTAATTATTTGAGATTAGTAAAATAGCATTTTAAACAGAGGAGAGAAACATGAAGTTGTTTGAACGCTGGTTAGCGCACAGCTTTGATTGGCAATCATTGGGCTTGGCCTTACTGATCGTCATTGTGTCATTTTTATTGATTCGTGGTGTCGTCCGGGGCATTTTTCATTTTATTGAGAAGCGGATTCCGAAGCGCTTTGAGGCGTGGATTGACGTCTTGATGGCGTTTGAAAATCCAGCGCGCGTCGTCGTGCTGTTTTCAGGGTTACTGTTGGCTTTGCACACGGCCCATGCACCACATTTGCTGATTACATTTGCGACGCAAGTTTATCGCTCGATTCTAATTTTTAGTATCGGTTATGGGTTGTACACGTTGATGGGTTCATTGACAACGTTATTGGCGCACCTAGGCGAACGCGTGCACATGGAGATTGATTCGATTGTGATGCCATTCTTGACCCGTATTCTGCAATTTGTCGTCATGGCCTTAACGGTGACGATGATTTTGTCTGACTGGGGCATTAATGTGAATGGGGTGTTCGCTGGACTGGGGTTGGTTGGATTGGCTGTTTCGATGGCCGCCCAAGATCCAATCAAGAACTTGTTAGGTGGAATTATCATCATTACTGAAAAGCCTTTCCAAATCGGTGACTGGATTGCGTCACCGTCGGTTGAGGGAATCGCGGAAGATATTACATTCCGATCAACGCTCGTGCGGACATTTGATGGCGCTTTGGTGATTGTGCCGAATGCGACGCTATCGAATGAACCAATTACGAATTGGTCACGGATGGAGACCCGCAAGTTAACGTTGACGTTCTACTTAGACATTGCCACTAAGACGAAGGATATGATGGCGGCGATGGCTGATGTGGAAGCAATGCTGGCTGCTGACGACCGATTTGCGGCTGATACGCAAAAGGCGTACATCAATTCCGTGACGACACGGGGACATGAGTTTATGGCTGTCGCACAGTTCAAGATGCTGCCAGACGCTGACTGGGCCGGGACGCGAGCTGATATTAATATGAAAATTATTCGTATTTTGGCAGCCCATGATATTCAGTTATCAGCCGGCATTGAAGCGCCAATGGAAAATTAATCAAAACGGTAAGCCTGCGGGTTTACCGTTTTTTGTTAAACGCTAACCTTTTTTAAGTTATTTGGCTTTTTAGCGTGCGCAGACGTGTGAAGCCCGTTACAATAGATGTAACAATATTGAAATGAAAAGGGGAACTTGAGATGGCATCTGCATTATTAGCGATTGTCGTTGGCTTGGCTGCCGTCGCAAACTATACATTGTTTTCGGTCGTGCCAACCGGACTACCACAAGTCCTAAGTGTGATTGGTCAAGGCGTCTTATCGGTATTCGCCATTATCGTGTTTGTCACTTTCCAAGGGCGCAAAACATGGCGTGATTACGATGGCGTAAACGGTTGGACGGTCCCACGTGGGATTACTTGGGTCGCGCTGATCGGTACGCTGGGGTCATTCGTAGTGATGTTACTTGCGGTACTTGGTATCATTACAGGTCATATTTAACAAAAATTAGTTAACGTCGCGTTACCGTACTAGTAGCGCGACGTTAAACGTTTTACAAGGTTTTTACTATCCCTTTAAACGGTTGACGCTGTTAACCAAGGTCGGTATAGTAGACCAAGTTGAAAATTATAAATAGTTCTTTTAACCGTCAGTCAGAGAACTGGCCAAAGAGCGCGTCACCTAGGATAACTGTAGACTATTAGTGGGCCGCTCTGTACATTTTTGTAACGGAGTGGCCCTTTTTGTTTACCTTATACCTGGGTGCAAGGAGGGGAATATGGAAAAGCAGTTTGGTCAAGTTGAAGCGATTTCAACTGACAAGCGCACAATGTCAAACTGGGATATGTTTGCAACTTGGGTTGGTGCCAATGCCAACAACGGGACGTGGTACATCGGTGGTGTGATTGCCGCAGCGGGGATGTACACTGCGTCGACGACTTTGATTATTTCGGGATTGGTGTCATATGCCTTATTAGCACTTGCTTCGTTTATGGGCTTTAAAACGGGGTTGCCAATGATGGCCTTGACGCGTGCATCATTCGGTTTGCGTGGGTCATTCTTACCATCAATTATTAACATCGTGCAATTTATTGGATGGGCTGCCGCAAATACGTTTATCGCTGCGATTTCAATTTCGGTAATCTTCAAGGATTTGTTTGGCTGGCAAGCCTATACTGCAGGCGGCAAAGCTGGTTTGGTCATCGGGATTATCATCATGTCATTGTTGCACTTGGCATCAATTTCATTGGGTGAGCGTTCGGTCCGGATGATTGAACGTATTGGGATTATCTTGGTCGCAATTTTCGTGATTTGGGAATCAATTGTGGTCTTCCAACACGTGTCATTAGCGGATATCTTTGCCTGGACGCCACCAGCAAAGGTGCGTATCTCATCAGGGGCTGCAATCGATATCTTGGCCGCCTTTAACCTGGCCTGGGTAACGGCATCATCTGACTTCTCACGTTTCACGAAGCGTAAGTCAGGGGCAACGGGTTGGTCATTCTTGGGTGCTAACATTGGGCTATTCTGGTTTGCCTTCATTGGTTTGACGGCAACGATCGCAACGGCCTTGATGAACAACGCGTTTGATCCAAACGACTCAGATCCATCAACGATTGCGTCAAAGCTAGGCTTGGGGATTATCGCCTTGTTAGTTATTGTGATTACGTCAACAACGGCTAACGCGGTTAACTTGATGGCGGCTGGGTCAGCGTTGACCAATATGTGGCACAAGTTGAAGTTGACACCTGCTTTGTGGATTGTCACGATTGGTGCAACGTTGGTGTCATTCATTCCATTGTGGTTTGCCACTTTCTTGGATGCCTTCATTTTGTTCTTGGATTACATTGGTATGTTCTTGGGTCCAGAAATCGCAGTCTTCCTGGTGGATTTCTTCTTTATTCGTAAGGGACAATATGAGTTGTCAGAATTCACGAAGGTTGACGGTAAGTACTGGTACAATGGTGGCTTGAACTGGTTGGCTATCGGTGCTTGGTTGATTGGTATTGCCTTGTACTTCGGTTTGAAGTCAGTTGAT
>NZ_KQ970394.1:151167-152766 GCF_001579105.1 Weissella sp. DD23
CCCGTACCGAAGACAAGACGGTTACCCCGGAGCAATTCAATGAACTGCTCCCGTTGGTCGACCGGATTGCCAAGTTGGTGGGGGTTGATACGAGCTTGTTGACACACCGGCAACCACGGTCAACGCACGTGAAGCCACAAGGATCCCACGGGGCGAACCGGCCGGGTGTCAATGTGCCAGCTGATGTACAAAGTCTGAAAAAGTACGGCGACAGTGCGATGGCGATTTATGAAGTTCTGGCGAAGAACTACTTGGCGATGCTGGCGGAAGATTACGTGTATGACCACGTGACGGCCGACTTGGCCGATTACCCAAGTTTTAAAACAGCGTTCAATGTGCCAATTCAACTGAATTTTAAGTTGGTGTATGATTCATTTGCCGCCACACGCGTTGATGATGACGATGAGGATGAAAATGCGGGCGTGTTGGGACCAATGGCGGATCCGTACATTCATGAAGGCGCCAACAAGAAGCCACAGCAACCCACGACGAAGTGGATTATGGCGTACTTGGAAAAGCATAATGTTGGTACTGGAGCGACACGTGTGTCGACGTTATCCGACATGGGTAAGGGTCAAAAAGCGATGTTGCGTGAGGCTCGTGGTAAGTTGACACTAACGGAAACGGGTAATGTGTCAGCGGTCATGGTGAAAGGGACTTGGATTGCGTCGCCGAAGATTACCAAGCGTCTGTTTGAAATGATGGACGAAGTGGGCGAATTTAAAATGACGATGGACAAGTTGCTGGAATCAGTGACACAAGTGGTTGATCATGATATGCCGATTATGGTGGCGAACGCCGAGGCATTGCAAGCAACATTGGGGGCGCCAAAACCCAAGCCCGTGCGCAAGGTTAGCGAGAAAACAACTGGCACCTTCAATGGTGAAGAAATCACGTTTGCCAAAGAATGGAGCGGGCATAAATTTACGGATGACGAGCTCGCGAAACTATTGGCTGGCGAAGAAGTTAGTTTTGCGGCTAAATCAAAACGGGGTAAAGATTATACGGCAGTAGGGAAGTTGGCCAAGCAAACATACAAGGGTAGTACCTTTTATGGCTTTAAGTTGAATCCCAAACCTCGGAAATAGGGCTTCACTAAAAATGATATTCGTCATATACTTGATGTAAGTAAGAGAGTGTATTTTGTAGGTTAGGAAAAGGTATATGAATAAAAAGACAAAAGCAGGTGTGATTGCAGCAGTCGCAGGTGCTATGGGTGTGAGTGGGGTCGCACACATGGATGCTATTAAGCACGCCGTTAAGAAGCAAAGTGATATTACCGCTGAGACAAAAATTCCCGTCTTGTCTAGTTTGCTACAAAGCAAGAAGTCAACAGAAGCACGTGGTGTGACCACAACGTCAGATGTGGCTCGAAAGATTGTGAAGCGCGCTGGGGCAGCGATGCCACAACGTCAGACGCCGGCTAAGCATGCCGCAGCGAAGGCAACGACACCTGCATCAGAGATGCAAGTGGCCTTTAGTTCTGATTCAGCCGCACCAGTCGTAACCGTGGCTGCTTCATCAGAAGCAACGTCAGACTCAGCGACGTCAACTAAGGCCGCTAAGTCAGCAACGACTGAACAAACGGCAGCTGCTAGT
>NZ_KQ970394.1:152786-156375 GCF_001579105.1 Weissella sp. DD23
AACGACTGAACAAACGGCAGCTGCTAGTTCAGCATCCGATGTTTTGACATCAGTTGCGGCGTCGTCAGCGTCTGAAAAGCGTGCGGCAAGTGTGTCAGCCGCACCAGTAACGCCCGCCGAATCGGCAGCGTTGGAGCAAATGACATCAACAGCGCCTAAGTCAACGGCGACAACGGGGACTTACACGGTGGTCGATGGTGATACGCTTTCAAGTATTGCAGCGGCCAATGGTGTGACCGTAGCTGCTTTGACGGCCGCTAATCCAACTTTGGATTTGGCAATGTTGTCAATTGGCCAAGTGCTAGTTGTGCCAGCAGCCGGGGCGTCAGTAACGCCAGTTGTTGTGGCAAGCTCAGCGGCAACTGAAGGGTCAACAGCTAGTGCTGCCTCATCAGTTGCAACTGCGGCATCATCAGCCGACGCTAACGATACAACGGTTGATAGTGCTGTAGCTACTGATGACACGACGACTGCCGTGGCTAGTTCAGATGTGACATCAACGGCTGCAACTGAGACGACTTTGGCAAGTGCAACGCCTGTCCAACAAGCAGCTGTTTCAGATGCTGTTGCACAATTGACGAGTGTTAACGCATCAGCAGCAGTTGATACGACAACGACGCCCGTGGCAACTTCAGATACGACGTCAGCGGATACTGACACTACGGCAGTAGCACCTGTTCAAACAGCAACCGCTGATACAACAGCCGCAACGCAATCAGTTTACGATCAATTTATCGCAGCTGGTGGAACTGATGCGCTTTGGAACAATATCGTTTTGCCTGAATCAGGTGGTAACCCAGATGCGGTTTCACCAAATGGCTACTTAGGCCTTGGACAAACCAAGAATGCTTGGGGTACCGGTTCAGTTGAAACCCAAACGACGGGGATGTTGAACTACATCAACGATCGTTACGGTTCGATCGACAATGCGATTAATTTCCGCGCACAAAATAACTGGTATTAAAAATAAAAGCACTTCGCATTATGTTGCGGAGTGCTTTTTTGCCGTTAGAATTGGACGATATGTGGTGCTGGTTCGTTGAACCCTGCTTGCAAAATTTCGATAACAGCTAGCATTTGGCTGTCAGAAATCAACTTTGGTGCGTTATTTACGATACTGTCGTAGGCAGCGTCGTAAATGCGGCCGTAGTCACCGTGAATGGTGGGGATGACCTTTTCAATGCGATCACCACTTGGGTTGAAGTAGGTTAATTGGCCATAATCTTGGGGCGCATCATCCCCGAATCCTGGCATACCCGGCATGATGCCAACCTTCAAGTCGTATTCTTGCTGATCGATGTTGTACTTAATGTACGTTCCAGCGGTACCATGCAGCACCCATTTCGGGTAGGCGACCGTCGCGAGTTCAGTTGCTTGGACAGTGGCCTTAAATGCATCTGGGTAGTGGAGGTTCACTTCAAATTGGTCATCTATTTTAGCACCGAGTTCACGAGTTGCCCGCAAGTCGTAGGTCGCACTGGTTGGCTTACCGAACAGGGCAATCATTTGGTCAACTAAGTGAACACCGTGACCGTACCAAGCACCGTCGATGGGACCGCCAGTGGTTGTCGCACTATTAGGTCGATAGTGGTCCATATGCACTTCTAATTCGATTGGTCGGCCCACATAGCCGGCATTTAAGACGTGTTGCAACGTTAAAAAGTCACTGTCAAAGCGTCGATTTTGGAAAGGCATGAAGAATAAGTTGCGTTCGCGAGCGATATCAACTAGTTCTTGCGCCTGGGTTAATGTTTCAACCATCGGCTTGTCCACAATCACATTTTTACCAGCCAAAAGCAATTGGCGGGCAGTGATGTAGTGTGCCGGCGCTGGTGTCACGACTACGACTAAATCGAGGGTGTCATCAGCAAGGATGTCGTTTAAATCAGTTGAGAAAATAGTACCTGTTGCTTCAAGTGCTTGCTGTTCGGCAGGGCGCTTGCCAAGTGTTGGCGTAACAACCCGAGTAATTCGGAACTTGTCTTGCCGTTGCATCAGGTAGGGAATGTGATAACGGTTGGTACTCTTACCAAAACCAACGTAAGCAATATTTAACATAAGATATTTCCCCCTTTACCCCATATTGTGTCCGAACTGCTAGGTGAATGCAAGGAATCATTTGTGAAATGACTGTCGAGGCAGGTGTCCGATATGGTATACTCTACTGAAAGTTAACAACATGAATTAATTGGGGAAGAAAAATGCTCATTAAGCAAGTATTTATTGAAAATGCGGACCAAGCCCAAGACGTCCGTGTGGTTGATGGCAAGTTTGTCGCCATTGCCAATCATTTAGAAGCGGTAGCCGATGAGCAAGTGATCGACGCAGCCGGTAAGTTGATGGTGCCACCATTTGTGGACCCCCATGTCCACTTGGACTCAACCATGACAGCCGGTGACCCAGAATGGAATGAAACAGGGACCTTGTTCGACGGGATTCGCATCTGGTCAGATCGCAAGGAAACGTTGTCACATGAAGATGTGAAGCAACGGGCCATCCAAGCGTTGCGTATTCAAGCAGCTCATGGTTTGCAATTCGTGCGTTCACACGTCGACGTGACGGATCCTAATCTAACGGCCTTAAAGGCGTTGCTGGAAGTTCGTGAAGAAGTAAAGCCATGGATGACATTGCAACTGGTGGCATTTCCACAAGAAGGCATATTGTCATTCCCAAGTGGTAAAGAATTGATGATCAAGGCCGCTGAAATGGGTGTTGATGCAATCGGGGCGATTCCGCACTTTGAATTCACCCGTGAATACTCGGTTGAATCATTGCACTTTGCCTTTGAAGTGGCTCAAAAGTATGGTTTGTTGGTTGATGCCCACACGGATGAAATCGACGATCCAGCTTCACGTGGTTTGGAAACAATGGCGACGTTGGCACTTGAAACGGGTCTCAAGGAAAAAGTGACGGCTTCGCACACCACAGCGATGGGGTCATATAATGATGCCTATGTTTACAAGTTGATGCGTTTGTTGAAGATGGCTGATATCAATTTTGTCTCAAATCCATTGATTAACATGTACCTCGGTGGTCGGTTTGATACCTATCCAAAGCGCCGTGGCTTGACGCGTGTGAAGGAATTGGACGCTGAGGGTATTAACGTGGCCTTTGGTGAAGACGACATTAAGGATCCTTGGTACCCAATGGGTAACGGTAACATGATGGATGTTTTGCACATGGGACTGCATGCAACGCAGATTATGGGTTACACAGAAATCATGAATTCGTACCGCTTTATTACTAAGAATGGTGCGCGTACGATGCAAGTGCAAGACAGTTATGGCATTGAAGTTGGCAAGCCAGCGAACTTCTTGATTTTCAACGCCAAGAACTGGTACGATGCTTTGAACGAACGTGCTGAACTGTTGTATTCCGTTCACAACGGAAATGTCTTGGTCGAAACCAAGCCAGCTGAAGTGACGGTTACATTACCAGAATAAATAGCAGAACGAGGTTTAGCCGATGTGGTTAGACCTCGTTTTTAAATTGGCGTGAGTGTGTCGTGCTTTCGCACGAGGCATGGTGGTTGGGGCGTGACTTCGCCAAAGATTCGCCTGGGTAAACTCCGCCGGCGCGAGCACCGGCT
>NZ_KQ970394.1:156476-164716 GCF_001579105.1 Weissella sp. DD23
GATAGTCGTAATTTTATTGCGTTTCATTCATGGGTAAAGCTGGACATAAGTTAACCTTAACGAGGAACAGTGCCTGATTATGAAAGCATCTTGACGGAATCGATAGTAGTCATTACGTATCCGATTGACGTATATTTTGGGGGCAATTTTGGCTGAGATGTGACGGCCCATATTTTTCCGTCAATTTTGGTGAAACAAACAATTAAATCGTAAAAATGCTTGATAATTGAGGATGACTATCGAACAGATAGAGCACATCTTGGCTGCTGGTATGGGGTTTGGGTGGGGTGTTGTGGAGTTCTTGCGGCATTAGTAGGCGTTCGAGGGAGGTAGCGGCACCAAAGAAATCTTAGTGGTTGCGTATTTTGGACTCGCTTCGAGGCCAAAATGGGTAAGCACTTAGATAGATTGGGACCGTGTCCCAGCCTTCTAATGCAGCTAGACGGAGCGACGCCCCACCCAAACCCCATGCCTCGTCGCAACGCGACGACACAGACACAACACAACACAACACAACACAACACACATAACTAACTAACTCTAATAAAGACCACCCCATCAAAAACAGTCGTATAATGCTGTAAGAAAGTAAGCGAAGGGAGGCACGTGCAGATGACACGATTTTCAGAGGACGATACAGAAATGTATTTCTGGCGCCACAAATTGCCAGAACAAATTTACCGTAAAACAAGTTTTGCAAAACTCATGGCGTCGACACCGGAATCAGAAATGAAGGCGTTTGCCCGTGAAATCTTCGATAAACTTCCGCCAGAAGCGCAGCAACGGCAAGAATATGATCAATGGCTGTTAGCCTTGGTTGAAATGTTGCAGCAACCACATCCAGTGCCGGAAGTTATGACCGAGCTGACGACCGGGATGCTGGCGGATGAGACGTTGACGGCTGGGCAAACCGCTGTTTGGCAGAATATGCAAACGACACCATCACCAATTCAAATTGTGACAGGGCGGGCTGGTTCTGGTAAGTCATATATGATGGCGCGCCTAATTCGATTAGCCCAACAACAAGATGTGAACACGTTGTTGATAACACCAACCCACGCTGCAGCGACGAATGCCCGTGGTCTTGTCGAGCGTGCTATTGGTGATTTACTTGACGAACATGAACCGGATTACTTGCTGAAGCCAGTTGACCACGTCACCATTGCGACGGCGACTAGTTTCACATACCGCAATCACGATGCCATGACGGAAATTGCACGGACAGGGCATTTTTTTGAAGATGCTGAGAAGGCCAGTCGGTATCCAACGTATGACCTCATGATTGTTGATGAGGCATTTGCTGCAAATGTGCGGGCGTTAATCGACACGATTCTCTACGGCTTAGCAACTGGGGCGCAAATTCTGCTTGTTGGTGATCCACACCAGCTACCATCAGTCGAGAATGACCCAGTGCCGTTTTTGAACGCGTTGGTGCTGGCGAACTTAGCAAACCAGACGCCGACCCTACAACAAATTAAGCGGGCTAATTCGCCAATTATTGCGACGGTTGCGAATGCTGTGCTAGATGGCGATGTGGCCCAGATTGAAGCACCGACTGAATTAATGCCAGCCGAAGTGTTGCCGGATGTTTTCCTGACGCGGCCTTACACCTTTGTGCCAATGTCAGAAACGGCACTGTTGTTTGTGGTTGAAACGATCAAACGGGCCTTAATCGCTGAACCAGATAAGGAAACCGTGGCGCTCGTACCAACTAACGAACTCCGCAAGCTCATTAATGCAGCTGTGCAGAATGCGTTACTGGATACAGCTGTTTTGCGGACTGAAGTACCACTATGGGTACGTGATGATTTAACGTTATATCCAGGTGACCGTGTTCAAGTGATGCAGACGGTTTACGTGACGAACCAAGCGAGTGGCGCACACGAGAAGGTCCGGATGCGTGGGGGTGACCGTATCACCGTGGTTGATGTGATGCCGGATTACGACATGGTGTTGGTGCAAACTGTTGATACGCCGGATCCGATTTTAGTTGATTTGAACGAAAGCAGTCAGACTGGTTTTAATCCATTTTCGTATGGTCCAAAGTTGGTGAGTGTCCGTGAGAATTTGGATTTGGGGTACGCGACTACGATTCATAAAATTCAAGGATTTACGCTGGATAATGTGTTGGTTGTCTTGCCGATGATTTCAAAGTTCATTACGACCAATTTAATGTATTCGGCAGTAACACGGGCGGCGTCGCATTTAGCAATCGTCGCGTTTCCGGCGGAATTAAAGCAAACATTAGCCAATAAGGTGACACATGATCGCGCAGCTATGCGACGGGTGCAAGGATTGATTGCGTCACAGTAAGGCCATAACATTCATTAGAAATCCGTGTTCGCCATAGAAAACACGGATTTTCTTCTTGTCATACAGAATGTATATCCGGAAAATGGGAGAACCTAAGCAAAAGGCAACTTATTTTTTGTTAATTGCAACAAATCTGTATTTACGTTGTATAATGTTCCATATAAGGGAAATGCTATAAATTTGGTGATATTTTCCGCCCGGTGCGTCTGTTGCATTATGAAAGTGTGAACTTTGTTTGAACAGGCGCGAGATTTTGTAGACGTTCTGTGAAAAAGGCCCAAATATCAGACATCGTTTGTTATTGTGGTAGATGTACAAATAAAAGAATTTTAAATTCAAGAATTCATTAAAGACGGGGAATAAGAATATGAAACTTTTGATGGTCGAGGATAACACGTCCGTTTCAGAAATGATGGGCATGTTCTTTAAGAAGGAAAACTGGGATGCATCATATGCATACGATGGTAACGATGCCGTTGCCATGTTTAACGAAGAGCCAGATGCCTGGGATATGGTTATCTTGGACTTGAACTTGCCTGGTTTGGATGGTATGCAAGTGGCAGTTAAGATTCGTGAAGTCTCAAAGCATGTGCCTATCATCATGTTGACGGCGCGTGACTCAGAGTCTGATCAAGTGCTTGGGTTGGAAATGGGTGCGGACGATTACGTCACGAAGCCATTTAGCCCAATTACATTGATTGCACGTATCAAGGCATTGCACCGTCGTTCAGAAACGGCTGGTCAACCAGCTTCTTCAGAACCACAAGTGCACGAAGATTTCGATGTACAAACACGTACGTTCAAGTTGAACTCAAACACGCGTGAAGCTTACTTGAATGGTAATTTGATTCAAGATTTGACGCCAAAGGAATTTGATTTGTTGCGTGTCTTGGCTAAGAAGCAACGTCAAGTGTTCTCACGTGAGCAATTGTTGCAATTGGTTTGGGATTACGAGTACTTTGGTGACGAGCGTACGGTTGATGCGCACGTTAAGAAGTTGCGCCAAAAGATCGAAAAGGTTGGCCCTCAAGTCATCCAAACGGTTTGGGGTGTTGGTTACAAGTTTGACGATTCTAACGTGACGTCAGATGAAGAATCAGAAGCTTCAGCAAAGGCCTAGTAAGCGCGCGCCAAGACAGTTATACTAGTGGCAGTGGTGCTTACGAAATAAAAAAGAGAGTCAACGAAAGATAACCACGTCGCTTTTGACGTGGTTTTTTGGTAATAACAAATGAAAATGATGTACCAGCAAATGCTGGCCTTCTTCACCGTTATTATGGCAACTTTGGTAATTGTCGGGATTTTGTTTACACAATTTACGACAAAAATGATTGAGGATAATACTTATCATCAATTGAATCGATACGCTGTAGCGGTCGCCGAAGAAGCGATGCGTTTTAAAGCTGATGATGGATCATTTGCGTACTTCGACACGAAGGGGTTGGAGACCGATGCTTCATTGCTTGAACAACAGAATATTAACTTTACGCTCTATAATGCTGACCGGAAATTGGTGTATCCAGAAACGCAAGTGAAGGAAACTGCCAATGTGACAAACGCTGAGTGGGCCCAACTCAAGCAACACAAAATTATCCAGAAGCGTGGTGCAAAGCAAGCTAATCCGGCGGATAACTCAGCGGCTAATACAATGGATGTGATGAAACCGTTCTTTGATAATAAGAATAAGTTAATCGCAGTCGTTGTGACTCGAGCGAATGTATCGACCGTGGCGGATAACTTGGACATGTTACGCAAGAACTTGTTGATTGCCTTCTTGGTATCCGTCGTCGTCGCCGTCATGCTGAGTTTCATTTTGTCGCAGCTGATTGTTAACCGCTTGCGCTTGATTCAGTTGGTTACACGCCGGGTTGCGGGTGGTGATTACACCGCCCAAGTTGAGATGCATCGTCATGACGAAATCGGCGCGTTAGCTGAAGACGTTAATGTGATGACGGCGTCGCTGGCTGCACAAGAGCATGAAATCGAAGAACAAGAAGAGCGCCGTAAAGAATTCATGGCCAATGCTTCGCACGAAATGCGCACGCCGTTGACCACGATTTCAGGAATCGTGGAAGGGCTGCAATATGGTGTCATTCCGGAAGATGAAAAGATGCACTCATACGATTTGATTAAGTCTGAAGCGGATCGTTTGACGCGTCTGGTTAAGGATAATTTGGACTACGAACGTTTGCGTCAAAATAAGGTTGTGTTGAAGAAGAAGGAATTCGACTCAGTACCAGTGATTTCAAACTTGTTGAACCAATTGTCTGGTAAAGCTGATGTGGCGGGCGATGAGTTTAAGTTGAATGCTGACTCACCGGTACCGGTCATTGCTGACCAAGATCGCTTTATTCAAATCATCTTTAATATCGTGAATAACGCGATTCAGTTTACGGAGAACGGTGTAATCACGATTGACGCCTGGCGCGAACCAGGTGAGGCACATTACAAGATTGCGGATACCGGTATTGGGATGACGACTGATCAGGTTGATAAGATCTGGGAACGTTATTACAAAGCGGACCCATCACGAACGAAGAAGGGTGAGTCTGGCTTGGGGATGGCGATTATTCGTCAATTGATTGAAGTCCACGATGGCCAAATTTCAGTTACTTCGGAACCTAATGTAGGGACGACCTTCCATGTGGTAATTCCGGATTCACAAAAAAAGACAGATTAGGACATTGTTGTGCAGAAAAAAGGACCGATTTTTCGGTCCTTTTTTGTTGAATTCAACGCTAATTGACTTACAATTGTTAAGAATTGTTTGTGAAAATAGCACATGATCTATCAGGCGCGAACCCGTTAAACGCCTACATGATAGCGTTTTCAAGAACTTTGCGAAAACGTTTTAAAAAAGTTAGCGAAAAGTGTTGTGCAAACGCTTTCATCATGTTATGATAAATCTCGTTGATAAGTGAACAAAAAATATTTTGATTGTGAAGGAAATTTAAATATGTCAATTTTAATTGCTCTTATTCCAGCGTTGGCATGGGGATCTACTGGTCTAGTTACGACTAAGATGGGTGGAACAGCCGCGCAAGGAACGTTGGGAATGACGTTTGGTGCATTCGTATTCGGAATGTTGACGTTGGGACTATTCGTTGTCCCTCAAGCAGGTGCTGACTTTGCCTTTAACCCACGTATCTGGATTGTTGGATTCGTGTCAGGTTTGTTCTGGGCTGTTGGTACGGCTGGACAATTCGTTGGTTTCAAGAAGTTGGGTGTATCAGTTGGTAACCCACTTTCAACGGCCGGCCAAATTGTGTCAAACGCCTTGATGGCTGCGGCTGTTTTGGGTGAGTGGACGACTGGTCGCATGTGGACGTTTGGTTTGTTGGCCATCGTTGCTGTTGTGGTTGGTGCCGTCTTCACGGCTTTGCCTGACTCAAAGGCGCCAGCTGAAGTTAACCCTGAGCACGACTTCAAGGGTGGCTTGGTTGCTGTTTTGATTTCAACGATTGGTTACATGATGTACTTCGTGTTCCCTAACTTGTTGAACAAGATTGGTTACATTTCAAACTCAGTTCACAACCGTCACGACGGTTTGGATTACATGACTGCGATTGTGGGACCACAATCAATCGGTCAAGTGTTGGGTGCCTTCATCATCGTTATCTTCTTCATGAAGGAAGGTAAGACGATGTTCCAAAAGGGTACTTGGATGAACATTGTAACTGGTTTGGTTTGGGCTTTGGGTAACGTCTTCATGTTTATCTCAACGGCTAACCCAAACATCGGTCAAGCAACTGCTTCAACGTTGTCACAAACGGGTATCATCGTTGGTACGTTCGGTGCCATCTACCTATTGGGTGAGAAGAAGTCAAAGCGTCAAATGGTCTTTATTGTTATCGGAGCGATTTTGGTCGTTATCGGTGCCATTATGATTGCTAAGTTGAAGACTTTGTAAAATTAATGCTGATAAACACCTGCAGAGCATCAAGTTCTGCAGGTGTTTTTTCGCATAATTGACGTATTTTTTCGGTACGATTAGCGTGTGAAAGTACAAAAGGGGGAACTTATGGAAGCTAAGGACTATTTGGCAATTGATATTGGGGGCACACGGATTAAGTATGGTCTCTTAGATCGCGCGGGGACGTTAATCGAAAAGGGGGACGTGGCCACACCAAATGAAACGCTATCTGAATTTGTGGCGACGGTCCGTCAAATTGTGCAAACGTACCGTTTTCGAATTCGTGGGGTCGCGTTTAGTGCGCCCGGCAAGGTGGATCATGGGGATGAGACCATCTATGCAGGGGGTGCTTTGCCATTTTTAGACCAAGTTAATTTGGCTGATGAACTACAACTCGATATCCCAGTGGCCGTTGAAAATGATGGTAAGGCCGCCGCGCTCGCAGAATTGTGGCTCGGAAATTTGACTGGTATTGATAATGGTGCAGCTGTTGTACTGGGCACTGGTGTAGGGGGTGGCTTAATTTTGAACGGCGCCTTGCACACGGGGGCTCATTTTCAAGCCGGTGAATTGAGTTTTATGCATAAGGGCGAGACACGCTTTGACGAAGATTCATACGGGAAAATTGGTTCAGCTGTACAAATGATTGAAACGGTTGCGACGGTTTATGACTTGCCTGATGTAAAAGATGGTCGCGCAGTCTTTGAATTAATCAATTTGCGGGAAGGACCAGCTTGGGATATTTTCAAACGCTATACCGATGATTTGGTATTAATGCTATTAAATATGCAGGCAGTCATTGATGTGCAACGGTTTGTAATTGGTGGTGGGATTACGGCGCAACCGATTGTGGTGGAAACAATTCGTCAGTCTTACGAAGAGATGGTCGCCCGTCGTCCGCAAGTACGTGATGGCTTTACGACACCGGAGATTTTACTAGCGCGCTTTGGTAACGATGCAAATTTGTATGGGGCTTTGTACCATCTGCTACTGCGTCTAAATCACGAAGTATAATCATTCATAATTTTGACACAGTTGGTATAGGCCGTTGATATAAAATAAATGTAAGCGGAATCAGTCAGTATGGTAAAATGAATATCGAGATAGAGTTTATTTTTTGAGACTGTAAGCCGATCAATGAAGGGGACATAAAAATGACGATTACAGTAAATGAACTAGGCACAATGCCTAATGGTGAAGTCGCAAAGCAAATTGTTATTGAAAACGCCAATGGTCACAAGCTTGGCTTGGTATCATGGGGCGCTTCATGGCAATTCTTCCAAACGAAGTCAGGCGAAGAACTTGTCTTGGCTTATAAGGATGCGCAAGGATACTGGGACCACCCATATTTCTTGGGTAATGCAATTGGCCGTGTTGCCGGTCGTATCGATGGGGCATCATTTGAATTGAATGGCAAGACGTTCAATTTGAAGGCCAATGAAGGCTCAAATGCCTTGCACGGTGGGGCTGACAACTTTGCGAACCGCAATTGGGACTTTACGGTTGACGAGGCTGCTGGTTCAGTGACATTTACAACCACAATGACGGAAGCAATTGATAACTTCCCAGGTACGATGCCAACATCATTGACGTACACGTTCAATGATAATGACGAGGTGAGTTTGACGTTCGCCGCTGAGTCGGATGAAGATACGTTGTACAACCCAACGTCACACGCATATTTCAACCCAGCCGGTATTGACACGGATGCCCGCGAATTGCACTTGCAATTGGCATCACCACGTCATTTGGAATTCCGCGCAGATCAAATTCCAACGGGAAAGTTGTTGGAAACAGCTGGTACGCCGTTCGACTTCCAAGCGGGTGCTAAGATTGGTGACCAAATCGCAAAGATGAATGGCGCATATGATGCTAAGTTTGACGATGCCTTTGAGTTGGTTTACGACGCTGGCACACCATCTGCTATTTTGACAGATGAAAAGTCAGGTCGTGCAATCGAAATGACGACGGATCGTAATGCCGTTATTTTCTTCATTACGAATCCTGCTGTTGC
>NZ_KQ970394.1:165327-166931 GCF_001579105.1 Weissella sp. DD23
ATTGTCTGATGCAATCCACCACCCAGAGTTTGGTGATATTGTTTTGCCAGCCGGTGAAAAGCGTTCATACACGACGACATACGCGTTTAAGAACTTGTAAGCTGAAAAGCGGGCATTGGTTTGACTGGTGCCCGCTTTTTGCTGGATTGGGGAGTAATTTGGTTGGGTAAGATGCCTAAACTTTTTTAAAACTAGCGTAAAAATCTAGATAACGTAATCGCTTTCAAGATTTTTTAGGAAGTGTTATAATTGGTCTATACCAAAAGCTATTAGGGGAAAACGAGGTAAGAATTTATGACGACGTTGACGTTTGACACATCAAAGTTGGCCGATTTTGTTGGTGAACAAGAATTAGGGATGATGCAACCATTGGTGACGGTTGCGGACCAAATGTTGCGCGATGGATCAGGGGCTGGCGCAGCTTATACAGATTGGCTACACTTGCCAACTGAGTACGACAAGGATGAATTTGCACGTATTCAGGCGGCAGCTAAGAAGATTCAATCTGACTCTAAGGTGTTGGTTGTCATCGGAATTGGAGGATCATACTTGGGTGCACGTGCAGCCATTGATTTCTTGAACGATTACTTCAATAACTACTACGGGGATGATGAGCGTGACTTCCCACAAGTGTTGTTTGCTGGAAACTCAATTGCACCAGCTTACTTGAACAGTTTGATTAAGGTCATTGGCGACCGTGACTTCTCAGTTAACGTGATTTCAAAGTCAGGAACAACGACTGAGCCAGCCATTGCCTTCCGTGTCTTTAAGCAAATGTTGGAAGAAAAGTATGGTGTTGAAGGTGCTCGTGAGCGTATTTACGCCACGACTGATGCTAAGCGTGGGGCTTTGAAGACGTTGGCTGATGCAGAAGGTTACGAAGAATTTGTTGTGCCTGATGGTGTTGGTGGTCGCTTCTCAGTTTTGACGGCTGTTGGTTTGTTGCCAATCGCTGCTGCTGGTGGTGATATCGAACAATTGATGGCTGGTGCCGCTGCCGGGGAAGCAGCTTACGCCGATGCTGATTTGACGAAGAACCCAGCATACCAATATGCTGCATACCGTAACATCTTGTACCGCAAGGGTTATACGACAGAATTGTTGATTAACTATGATCCAACTTTGGTTCAAATCGGTGAATGGTGGAAGCAATTGCAAGGTGAGTCAGAAGGTAAGGATGGCAAGGGCATCTTCCCAGCAACCGGAAACTTCTCAACAGACTTGCACTCATTTGGACAATACATCCAAGACGGTCGTCGCAACTTGTTTGAGACGTTGTTGCGCGTGACTGAACCAGTTTCAGACGTTGTGATTCCAGAAACAGACGCTGACGATGGTTTGGGTTATTTGCAAGGTGAGACCATGAGTTATGTGAACCGCACAGCTTCAGAAGGAACATTGTTGGCTCACGTTGACGGTGGCGTACCAAACATGATTGTTGAGCTTGATAAGCAAAACGAATTCGCTTTGGGACAAATGATTTACTTCTTTGAAGTTGCGGTAGCCATTTCTGGTTACTTGAACGGCATTAATCCATTTGACCAACCAGGTGTTGAAGCATACAAGCGCAACATGTTTGGTTTGTTGGGCAAGCCTGGCTACGA
>NZ_KQ970394.1:166951-177327 GCF_001579105.1 Weissella sp. DD23
CGAAGAGTTGACGGCTGAATTGAAGGCCCGTTTGTAAGAGATAGAAGTTAATGACGGAGAACTGCTTTGGTGGTTCTTCGTTTTTTAGTCGGTGGTTAGTGTCGACGCGTTGCGTCGACGCCTGAAAGCGCGGGACTATCTCCGACAAAGTTCAAATTGGGGCAACCGAATGGCGCGGACGCCATTCAGCGGGGCAAATAATTCCCCCTAATCCTTTAAGTCCTGCAGGAATTCTCCGAATAGCGCCGGCCATGCGGCATGTTGCCCCAATTTGAACGCTCCGATAGCCCCACACTTTCATGCTAGCAGCCGAGAGGTTCTGGTCTGTTATGGATGTACATCTACCGGAAAAACAAGTTAGCAGTTTAACTTAGTATTATGTGGTGGATGACTATCAAAGAAACAGAGGATTGCTTGGTTGCTGTGGCCTGCCCCGCCGAGCGTTTAGACCCGAGTGGACCTTGACCAGTGGGTGTGGGTTCTTAGCGGGTTTCCCGCTTAGAGCCACGAGGAGGTAAAGGTGTACGCTGCAACGCAGTGGACGCCGCTCCCCACAGGTCATGGTCTACTTGGGTTAGCGAGCCGAAAGAAGGGGCAGACCACTCCGACCGGTAGGGCGGACACAACCCATAACCCAACTTTTTCCGAATAAAAAAGCACGCAATACTAGTTTTTAGACAAAAACTCTGCTAATATAATTCAGAAAGACATAAATCTAGGAGAATTCAATCATGGCAACTATTGGTATGAATGACTTGAAGACTGGTTTGACGATCGAGTACAACCAATCAATCTGGCGTGTGTTGGAGTTCCAACACGTTAAGCCTGGTAAGGGAGCAGCCTTTGTGCGTTCAAAGTTGAAGAACTTGCGTACGGGTGCTGTTAACGAAATCACTTTCCGTCCTGGTGACAAGTTCGAAACAGCTAACATCGAGACGACTGAAATGCAATACTTGTATGCTGAAGGTGACCAACACGTCTTCATGGATAACGAAACTTACGAACAAGTTTCAATCCCTGCTGACAAGATCCAAGATGCTTTGAAGTTCTTGTTGGAAAACATGAACGTTAAGATCACGACTTACGAGGGTGAAATCTTGGACGTTGAATTGCCTAAGACTGTTGAGTTGACTGTTAAGGAAACGCAACCAGGTATCAAGGGTGCTACTGCTAACGGTGGTGGTAAGCCTGCAACGATGGAGACTGGATTGGTTATCACTGTTCCTGACTTCATCAACGAAGGTGACAAGTTGGTTGTTAACACTGACAACGGTGGATCATACACGTCACGTGCCTAGTTTTAATTAGTAAAATCAGGTATAATAAACATACTGTTGAAAGCGCCGACCGGCAGCCGGCCGGCGCTTTCATTTTGAAGGAGGATAGTTCCATGGCAGAAGAAACCATTGTATTGGCGCACCCAAGCGACATTTCAGGTGAGACGCGTGTTAACACGCGCGTGCTTGAGATTATCGCCGGCTTGGCAGCGCAAGAAGTTGAAGGTGTTGCCCGCTTGCGTGGTTCATTGTCTGAGCGTGCTCAAGAAGCCTTTGGTCGTCGTATGCACGGTAAGGGCGTTGAATTGAAGCAAGGCGAAGCAGGATTAGAAGTAAATGTTTACGTTTACTTGAACTACGGCGTTAGCGTGCCTAAGGTTGCCCACGCAATCCAAGAGCGTGTCACTTCACAAGTAGCCGCAATGACTGAATTGCAAGTTACCTTGGTAAACGTACACGTACAAGGTGTTGTTTCAACAAAGCCAACGTTGACCGTTGACCCAAACAACTTGTTTGGCGATGACGACGATACGGAAGGGACTGAAGCATAATGGCATCATTGAACCGACACCAATTACGACAAGCCGCATTCCAATCTGTTTTCGGATTGGCAATGAATCCAGATGCGCAAGTCGAGGCAGTTGTCCAACAAGTATTAGATGGGGATCCAGAAATTACTTGGGAAGATGAACTACCAACGGATTTGTTGGACATGGTTAACGGTATCGTTGATCACCAAGATGAATTCGATTTGACGATTTCAGAATACTTAGCCGATGGTTGGACGATTGATCGTTTGAACTTGGCCGACGTCGTATTAATGCGTGTTGCAATGTACGAAGTAAAGTATGCTGAAACGCCAGCTAAGATTGCCGTTAATGAGGCTTTGCAATTGGCCCACGACTTTACAGATGATGCATCTCGTAAGTTCATTAACGGAATTTTGAACAAAGCCTTGACTCCTGGTGAGTAGGGCTGTATAGTATATATCTGTTAAGAAATAAAGTAACAGCGGACCTGTTGTTCACCTTGGCGAGTAAACTCGTCGGGTAAATCACTCATTATTGATTGATGATGAATGGCGGGTTATCGTGTGTCGCGATGACCCGCTTTTACTTTATTTCAAGTTTTTTCGGAGGTAAGGACCATAGCAAACGCGCGCCAACCACAACAACAACAAGATTTGATTAATGATCGCATTCGTGCTCGCGAAGTACGTTTGATCACTGATGATGGTGATCAAGGTATTATGTCTAAGGCAGACGCCCAGGCAATCGCAGATGAGCAAGAGTTGGATTTGGTATTGGTTCAGGCTAATGCCAAGCCACCAGTTGCTAAGATTATGGATTACGGAAAGTTCCGTTTCGATAGTCAAAAGAAGCAACGCGAACAACGTAAGAACCAAAAAATCGTCAGCATCAAGGAAGTTCGCTTGAGCCCAACGATTGATGACAATGACTTTAATACTAAGAAGAAGAACGCAGTTAAGTTCTTGGAGAAGGGTAACAAGGTTAAGGTTTCAATCCGTTTCCGCGGACGTGCTATCACGCACAAGGAAATTGGGCGTGAAGTGATGGACCGATTTGCAACTGATCTAGAGGAAATTGCAAAAGTTGAATCTAGAGCAAAGATGGAAGGGCGCAGCATGTTTATGGTGCTTGCACCCAAGGAAACTAAGTAATTAAACCAGTTTGGAGGACATATCAATGCCTAAGTTTAAGACACACCGCGCTTCAGCAAAGCGTTTTAAGAAGACTGCTAACGGTGGTTTGAAGTCAGGTAACGCCTTTACGTCACACCGTTTCCACGGTAAGACTAAGAAGCAGCGCCGTCAACTACGTGGAACTTCAATGATGAACAACACGACGTTGAAGACTTACGTTCACATGTTGAGCCGTTAATTTAAAGCTTTTACTTTAAGTTTTAATCGGTTCCGAATTATATTTTAGAAATTACTGGAGGAAATACCCATGCGAGTTAAGGGTGGTACTGTTACGCGCGCACGTCGCAAGAAGATGATCAAGTTGGCCAAGGGTTACCGTGGTCAACGTCACATCAACTACAAGGTTGCTAAGCAACAAGTTTGGAAGTCATGGTTCTATGCATTCCGTGACCGTAAGCAAACGAAGCGCAACTTCCGTAAGTTGTGGATTGCACGTATTAACGCTGCAGCACGTATGAACGGTTTGTCATACTCACGTTTCATGAACGGTTTGTCATTGATGGGTTCAACTTTGAACCGTAAGATGTTGGCCGACTTGGCAGTTTCAGACTTTGAAGCATTCTCAGCTTTGGCTGAAGCTTCAAAGAAGGCTTTGGCAGACAACGGTCAAGTTGTTCGCGAAGCTACTGCAGCTACTTCAGAGAAGGGTGTTAAGATTAACGCCGCTGCTCCTAAGGCTGCTAAGAAGGTTGTTTCATCAGAGAAGCCTTCAGACAAGAACACTGTTGCTGAAATCAAGGCATACTTGTCAGCTAACGGTATCGACTTCCCAGCTTCTGCAAAGAAGGCTGAGTTGTTGGCATTGGTTTAATGCTTAGTAAAACACGCGCTGAACGATAAGTTCATTGCGTGTTTTTTGTTTACACTAATTTTGTCGGTACAAATCCGAATTGGTATAGTTACAACTATTTCATCGATGGCTAAAGGTGGTTAAGTTGTATTTGGAGATCTAACGTGTAGTACAGCGGATTCTTCAATATTATGGGCATTGTTGGTTTTAAGGAATGGCGCAACGATTGCTGTTGTTATCCACAATGAAATTTTACTTATAATAAATGCGGACGTAGCCTGTGGAGAACTTTGAAGTTCTCTATTTTTTTGCACAAAATTTGCTAGTTTAGGATGCATTGTTCGTTTATTAAAGTGTCCTATACCAATTTCTGTGGATAAAACGTGTATAACTAGGAAAAATGTCGCATATTATCGAAAACCTGGTATTATAATATACGTCGTTTAAAACGAAATTAAAAAGCCCTCGGGTGGATAAGGGCACGCAATTTGCGTGTAACCTAATATAAGGAAGTAGGTAGTTTAGAATGGTATCTAAGAAAGTTATGATTGGTGGCGCTGTATTGGTTGTGTTGGCCGGAGGTGCCTATGCATTATCAGCCTCACACACGAGCGTAAGCAAGAATGATTTTTCACTCGCAATGGTTTCAGATGAAGGTGGTAATATTTCAGATCACTCATTCACGGAAATTTCTTGGAAGGGTGTGAAGAGTTGGGGAGAATCACACGATTTGAAGAAGGGTAAGGGTGGCTACGACTACTTCCTTTCAAAGACTCAGGCTGACTTTGATACAAACTTCCAACAAGCACAAGCTGCTAAGTTCTCGATGATTGCTGGTATCGGGTTTAACTTGCAAAATTCACTTGAAAAGGCGGCTAAGCAAAATCCAGATACAAAGTACGCTTTGGTGGATGCGCAAGCTAACCCAAAGTTGAAGAACGTCACATCATTGATGTTTAAGTCAGAACAATCATCATACTTGGCTGGTGTTGCTGCCGCGATGCAAGCGAAGGCTGAAGGTACGGATACAATCGGCTTTATTGGTGGTCAATATGGCCCTGTGGTTGGTCGTTTTGAATACGGATTCCGTCAAGGTGTGGCTTCAGTTGATAAGAACATGAAGGTAAGTTCAATTTATGCCGCCTCATATTCAGATGCGGCGAAGGGAACCTTGATTGCAAACACCATGATGGCTAAGAACATCAAGGTAATCTTCCACGTTGCCGGTGGAGTTGGTAACGGTGCGTTCACGGCTGTTAAGAGCCACAACCAAGCCTTGAAGTCAGACCAACTGGCCAAGGAAAAAGTTTGGATGATTGGTGTTGATATCGACCAGACACCACAAGGCGCTTACAAGACGGCTGATGGCAAGAAGGATAACTTTACCTTGACGTCATCGTTGACTGAAGTTGGTAACGGTTTGAAGAACGCGGCTAACGATGCCATGAAGGATAAGTTCCAAGGTGGTAAGACGGTTTGGTACGGTATTAAGGATGGTGGTGTTGGTGTCATCACATCAAACATGCCAGCCGATGAAAAGAAGGCTGTTACGGCCGACCAAAAGAAGATTGAAGACGGTTCAATCAGCTTGAAGTACACAGGTCAGTACGATGCGCCAAAGGCTAATCGCACATCATTAACAAACTAATAGATTATCAAACGTGCGAGGTTGTTTTAGCCTGGCACGTTTTTTAATGTAACTATGTGTTTCCAGTCTACTTCTCCAAAAACGTGTGGTACGATATGGGTAAATTGAGATCGGGGGATAATCTCATGGGACAACCAATTAAGTTAGGACAAAATGATTTTGAAGCAGTTTATGATTTATATCGATATGCTTTTCATAAAGAGCCACGAGGCGGTAAGGATGCACTACGCTATTTCTTTGGTCAAACAATTGCATATGGGGAGTTTGATGCACAACAGTTAACGAGTCAGGTGACGCAAATACCATTCCAAGTCAATTGGGGTGAACAATTGCTAAATGCAAACGGCATTGGTAATGTCAGTAGTTATCCAGAATATCGGGGTGACGGCGCAGCTTCACGTATTATGATGGTGGCACTACAAGAAGCGTATGAACGGGGTGACATCTTAAGCTATTTGGCACCATTTTCGTATGGCTTTTACGGCCGATTTGGGTACGCGCAAGCTTTTGATCGGCTACATCTCAGCTGGTCGGCGGAACATTTTCCACAGGGAAAGCGTCGTGGCGGGACAATCACACGGATGGCGTTTGATGAGGCGCAAGCTTTGATGGATGCCGTTTATGAGCGGGCCCCTCAGATGAAGCGAGGCGGGATTGAACGGGAAAACTGGTGGTGGGACTATTATTTTATGATGAAAACACCACATACCCAAGTTGTAATCTACCGGGATGACGATCACGAAACGCAAGGGTACGTGATGTACGAGTTCGTGGGGGAAACCTTTAAAATTCGTGAATGGGTCACTTTGACGACGGATGCATTGCTAAGTACGACCCGTTTTATCGGAAGTCATGCTGGTGCATTTAGTCGCTTCGAGTATGAAGCACCTGTCAGTGATTTGAACGAGCTCCCGGTGCTGCAACTCATGCCTGAACCACAGTATGAGGCCCGCGTTGTACCCTACATGCAGGCGCGAATTGTCAATTTGCCAGCTTTTGTGCAAGCACTTGATATCATGTTGCCAACAGAAGTTGTGTTTAATGTCACTGATGAAACTGCACCGTGGAATGGTGGTCGTTTTGAATTACGTGGTGGTGAGCTGACGCGGGTAGTGCAGTCAGAAGCACCGGCAATCACTGGTTCAATCCAAGCGTTTACGCAATGGCTAATGGGCTATCGGTCGTTAGATAATTTGTTGTTAACCGGTGATTTAACGACAGCTGATGCGAAAACGTTTAGCCTGCTACAAGCACAATTACCAAAGCAAAAGCCGGTGCTAGCTGATTATTTTTAACTATTAATAAAGGCCTGTGATAGATAATCACAGGTCTTTTTTTACTTAATATGAAAAAACAATTATAAAAGTGTTGACATTATTCTAATGTAATTCTAATATATTATTTGTTCCAGCGTTGAAGAGATGAGTACGAACAACAGCTATTAGCCAGAGAGTCGGCATTTGGTGAGAGTCGATAATAGCGTTGCTTGGAATAATGGTCTCGGAGTGGTTGTAAAGATGAGCTAGTAAGGTAAGTTTTTGCCGGGTGCGCCCGTTATTGCGCAACGATATATCCAATTTGATTTGGCGTATTGTGAGGTTAGGATAATCTAACAAACTCGGGTGGTACCACGGTGAAAAGTCGTCCCGTAAGTCTGTGCAGTTGCATGGGCTTACGGGATTTTTTGTTTAAAAGGGGAAATTAAATGACAGTGCAATTACTAAATGGTTTTACAGCTAAAGAATCTGACAAAACAACTTGTCGGCAAACCAAGCAACTATTGGTGTTGAATTTAATGCCGAATCGGGCCGTAACAGAACAGCAGTTTACGTCATTACTTAGTGGCACAGATGTTGATGTGGCTGTGACCTTTGCTATACCGGCTTCACATCGTATTCGCCACCATCCGGTAGCAGTCCAGCAGCGGTATACGACGCTTGCTGATATTAAAAATCGCTATTTTGATGGCGTGATTGTCACAGGCGCGCCACTGGACCAAACGCCAGAACAGGCAATTGATTTTTGGCCAGAATTTCAGGACTTTATGCGGTGGCAGGTGGACCATATTGCACGGCGTTTGTTTATCTGTTGGGGTGCCTATGCGGCAGGGCTGGTAACCAAAGATTTTTTACCAATCAAGCTGAACGACAAAATATTTGGGGTGACTGAAACGCAAGGGTTTATCATGCCGCAATCACGCTACTTCACCATTCCGTTGGCGAACGTCGATACAGGTCAAGTAATTGCTGGTGACAGGAAGACCGGCGCGACAATTATTCAAAACCAGCAAACGCGGACGGTCTATGTGACTGGCCATTACGAATATGGTCCAAATAATTTGGCAATGGAATTTCGTCGGGATCAGCGCCGGGGCATGCTGATTGCAAAGCCGACTGGTTACTTCGGGGATGATGGGCGACCGATGGCACACTGGCATGAACAAGGGATACATATTGTTGAACAATGGTTGAAAGACGAGGAAATTACAAATGGTTAAAGTGGCAACACAGTTAGTACAAGGGACAAATGGGTCGGAAGATGACCGGAGTGGTGCGGTGGTCGCGCCATTACATTTTTCAACAGCTTTTCGCCACCCTGGGTTAGGTGAATCGACAGGCTATGATTACTCACGCATGACAACACCAACACGCGACCTGTTGGAGGCTCAGTTGGCCAAAATTGAACATGGCACACAGGCCTTTGCGGTGAGCTCAGGAATGGCAGCGATTACGCTGGTGCTATCAACGATTCTGAAATCGCATGATCACTTTATTACGAGCGATGATTTATATGGTGGCTCATTTCGTTACTTCGATACTTTACGTGATCAGTATGATATTGCCTATGAAACGTGGAATGGCCAAGACATTGATGAATTAGTTTTGCGCATCCAGCCAAACACAAAAGCAATTTGGATAGAGACACCGTCAAACCCGACCATGAAGGTGATTGATATTCAAGCGGTGGCCAGTGTCGTGCATGCAATCAGGCCAGACATTTTAGTCATTGTCGACAACACATTTTTAACGCCTATTTATCAAAACCCACTGACCGAAGGGGCTGACATCGTTGTTCATTCCGCAACTAAGTATTTGGGTGGCCATAACGATATTTTAGCTGGTGCGGTCGTGGTCAAGGATGCGACTTTGTCAGATGCCTTACGCACCCAGCTGACGACCACGGGCCAAGTTCTGGATCCGTTTGACAGTTGGTTACTGATCCGCTCGTTGAAAACATTGGCTGTGCGCATGCGAGTCCATACTGAAAACGCGCAGTTATTGGCGAAACGTTTAGCGACATTGGCTGGTGTTGAGAAAGTGCTGTATGCGGGCGTGGGTGGCATGATTTCGTTCTACTTAGCGGAGGCATATGATGTCAATCAATTCTTACAAGCGCTAACGATTGGTTCTTTTGCGGAAAGTTTGGGTGGTGTCGAAACTTTGATTACGGTGCCATTTGTGCAAACGCACCATGATATGCCGGAAAGTCAGCGACTTGGGTTAGGGATTACGCCACAACTCATTCGCTTATCCGTCGGCTTGGAAGATGCGGATGATTTGTGGGCAGATTTAGCCCAGGCGATTCAGAAAGCAGGGCGCGCATGATACGAATTGGCATGTTAGGTTTTGGCACAGTTGGTCGTTCGGTCTATGACCTTTTACAAGCGCACACCGAACGGTTTCCAGATATGCAAATTGTCAGTGTGGCGGTTCGCCAAATTACCGAACAGCGGATGACTTTATATCCGACGGTGCAATTTACGACAAACCCAGACACAATTGTGACCGCCTCGGACATTGATGTGGTGATCGAGGTGATGGGTGGGCAGACAGAAACGTATCGATATTTGCGACGGGCGCTCCATTCAGGTAAGCATGTCATCACAGCTAATAAAGATTTAATTGCAACCTATGGGGAAACGTTACAAAAAATTGCGAGTGCGCATCAATTGGCGTTGCTTTATGGTGCGTCGGTGGCTGGTGGAATTCCGATTTTAGATGCACTGACTAATCTACTACCTGGGGACGAGACAATGCAGGTTGGCGGCATCATTAATGGTACGAGTAATTTTATTTTGACGCAGATGAGCGATGCAGCAATGAATTATGATGATGCATTGGCTTTAGCACAACGGATGGGCATCGCTGAAGCAAATCCAGTTAATGATGTGGCCGGCTTTGATGCACGTTATAAGTTGGCGATTTTGGCTAAAACAGCCTTCGGTGCAAATGTCGTGACGACTCAGATTCCGACCCAAGGTATTCAGGAAATCAATGCAACCGTATTAGATGAAGTAAAACGACTGGGCTATGTTATCAAACCACTCGCGGTTGCCCGGCGGACTGGGCAAGAGTTAGCCATGACGGTGGGACCGCACCTAGTGCCGGCTGCGCATCTGCTCGGCAAAATTGATAATGTGCAAAACGCGGTTCAGGTAAAGACACGTAATATTCAGGATTTAGTTTTTACTGGGCCAGGGGCTGGCGCTAAGCCGACTGCAAGTGCGGTATTGTCAGATCTTGCGATTGTTCATGACATCGTGTGTGGCCGTCAACTGGTGCATGAGAAGCAGGCTTTGCAACAGCCAGTAATTACTGGGACGGCGGCTGGCCGCTATATTCGTGTGACGGCACCAGCTACTTATGAGATTGATGCCATTGCGCAGGCTAATCGAATCGGGATTAAAACCATGTGGGTGCGTAGTCACCGGGCCACAATCTTGACGGACACTGTTTCGCCAGCAACATTAGCCCGATTTGAAGCAGCTTTGCAACAGCAAATCGGTGCAAAAATCGAAATTGTTTTACCGGTTTACCAGGAGTAACAAGTCAGGTGTGGCTGACGACAGGATAACATCAGACTCGGATTCAAAACGATTGTTTTAGACTAAAAGTTAAAAATCGTCCGCAAATTAGGAGAGTTTTAGAATTTTTGACA
>NZ_KQ970394.1:177604-178343 GCF_001579105.1 Weissella sp. DD23
AATTTGAACGAGGAACATGATGTTAATCAAACAACCGCGTTTTTCAGTATGGCTGAGACGCAAACAGTTAACAGAATGGCCCGGGGAAAGGGTTGTTCGTTGTCGTCGCCACCTGTATTAATTTATAACAACAATGTTAAGCATAAATACAAGGGGCATAAAAATATGAGTATTAAGAAGCAATTGTTAGCAGCATCGGTTTTGACCACGGTCGCATTGGCGGTGGGGGGATCATTAAGCCCGGTGTTCGCGGATAGCAAGTCAGACACATTTACCTACGCAATCAGCAGTGATTTGGAATCAACGAATCCAATCACAACTTCGGATCGTTGGGGCTTAACGTTTGATAATATTCAATACTCACCATTATTCCACGTGGAAGAAAATGGTTCATTGACGCCTGTTTTGGCAACGAAGGATACGGTCTCATCTGATGGCAAGACGATTACAGTCGATTTGCGTCAAGGAGTGAAGTGGAGCGATGGACAACCGTTCACAGCAGATGATGTTGTCTTCACGTATCAAAAGTTGGCTGATAAGGCGAACGGCAATTCCGATAAATTCTATATTAATAACAAGCCAATTCAGATTGAAAAGGTTAATGATCATCAGGTGAAGTTTATTTTGCCTGAAAAGTCAGCTTCAGCCGTCAATAATTTGGTAACCGAGAATTTCATTATTCCGAAGCACGTTTACGAAAATACGAAAGATTTTTCAGGTAGTTCATTGACGCCAGGCA
>NZ_KQ970394.1:178727-182681 GCF_001579105.1 Weissella sp. DD23
AGTTATAAGCAGGGTCAAGAAGTCCGTTTTGTCCGTAATGACAATTATTTTGGTGAAAAGCCAAAGTTGAAGCACGTGGTACTTCGCATTTTGACCGACCCGAACACGACTGATATCGCTTTAAAGAAGGGCGAAGTTGATGCATCGTTCGTTTTGCCAACTGAGTTGAAGAACTTAAAGGGCCATGACTTGGCCGTACACGCGTTCTCAGAGGATCGTGTGGGTTACTTGGGCTTGAATACACATGTTAAGAAGTTGGCAAATAAGTCAGTGCGTCAGGCGATTTTCTATGCACTAGATAAGAATGAAATGAATAAGGCGGCGTACCTCGATAAGAAGTATTACAATACGCCAACTTCATTCTTACCACCAAAGAATTCATTTGCGACGACTGATGTTGCGGCTTACAAGACGAACGTCGGCAAAGCAAAGGCACTCCTTAACAAAGCGGGTGTGAAAAATCTAACCCTTAACTTAGGGTATACGTCTGGGGATGCCGCACAAAAAATTCAAGGTAGCTTGATTGCCTCACAATTAAGTAAGGCTGGCATTAAGGTGAATGTTGAAGCGGTTGATGCCACCGCGTTGTCAACAGCTATTCACAAGAAGGATCAAACCAAGTACGATGCCTTTTTGAATGGCTACATCATGGGAACGGACCCTTATCAATACACGCCGTTGTACACGTCAACTGGTTTTGCTAACTACTGGCAGTACAAGGATCCAACTATTGATAAGTTGTTTACGAAGGGCGATTTAGAGAGTTCAGCGTCTGCTCGTCAAGCAACGTACAAGAAGTTACAACAAAAGATTGCGGATGCCGCAGTGATGTATCCAATTGTTGATAACAAGAAGATTTTGGTGATGAATAAGGACGTCAAGGGCTTCTCTGAGGCGAAGACTTTGCCAGTTTACACATTTGCTGACTGGTCAAAGTTGTCAAAGTAGACGGGAGACGCATATGTTAAAAACGATTTTTAGTCGTTTGCTGCAGGCGATTCCGTTATTAATTGTGATTTCGTTTTTAGTCTTTGGCATGATCCATCTCGCACCATTTGATGCAGTCGATGCAATCATTAAACCTAACATGTCACCTGGTGTTGTTCATGTATTACGCGAACGTTATGGTTTGGACAAACCTTTTCTGACGCAGTATGTGTTGTGGCTTGAAAATTTTGTCATGGGGCATTTTGGGCACTCGATTATTAACCAACAAGATATTGGTCAGGCGTTGGCTGAACGAATCCCCAACACGGTCATCTTAGTGTTGCCTGCGTATGCGACCTCAGTGGTAATTGCAACAGTGCTAGGCTTGATCGGCGGTCGTGCACCACAAAGTTGGGCAGGTCGGGTGATTGATACGGTGACTGCGGTTGGTTTAGCAACGCCGTCATTCTGGATAGCACTATTGCTAATTTACTTCTTGGGCTACGCAGCTAATTTATTCCCGCTCTTTGGAATGGGGAGTGCGCATCAGCCACTCGACGTTGTGTGGCACATGGTGTTGCCGTATATCACATTGGTTGTGGCGTACTTCCCGGAGCTCGCACGGTATGTCCAAAGTAAAACAATTGGTGAATACCAACAGGATTATGTGATGGTCCAACGGGCGTTCGGTGCAACTGAACGACAAATTCTATTCCACCACGTGTTACCAAATGTCCTATTGCCAATTGTGACGCAAATTGGGCAATCGTTACCATTACTCGTAACGGGCGCCATGATTACAGAAACGGTGTTCAGTTGGCCAGGCGTGGGGACTTACATGATGGATGCATCAGTCAAGCTAGATTATCCGGTTATTTTAGCGGTCATGTTGTTGTCAGCGACGTTGGTGGTAATCGGTAATTTGTTAGCAGATGTCCTTTATACCGTGGTTGATCCGCGGGTTAGGAGGTAATCATGCGCGAACGATTTAAAATGACCATTCGACAAAAGCCAACCTACTTAACGTGGTTGATTGTAATGGCAGTTCTGGTCTTAGCTGTCTTATTAGCACCAATTTTGCCCTTACATCCAAATGCGGTCGACGTGGTACACATGTCTCAAGGACCAAGCTGGCAACATTGGTTTGGTACTGACGATTTGGGGCGGGATTATTTAGCCCGCGTCGTGTATGGTGGTCGCATCTCGTTGGGGGTTGGTTTCCTAGCAATGTTGGTATCGGTTATTCTCGGTACCACAATTGGGGTGATGGCCGGTTATTTCGGTGGCCTAGCTGATACGGCCTTGATGCGGTTGCTAGATGTGTTTTCATCGGTGCCATGGTTGGTCTTGGTTGTGGTATTAAGTGCATTCTTACGACCAGGGCTAACTACGATTATTATCGTAATTAGTGCCTTTTCATGGATGTCGATTGCCCGTTTAGTTCGGGCCGAAACGGTCACGGTTAAGGAACGAGATTTTGTGAAGTACGCACAATTTGTCGGCATGTCGCCTTGGTATGTCATGTGGCATCATATTTTGCCGATGGTGACCCCAATTATTGTGGCAGCTGCAGGCGCGAATATTGCGAATGCGATTATGACGGAATCGGCTTTGAGCTTTTTGGGGATGGGGGTTCAAGACCCAGCTGCCTCATGGGGTTCGTTGCTGAACGCCGCCCAGTCACGGTTGCAGGATGCGCCGTACATGGCAATTATTCCGGGCTTGTTTATCATCATGACTGTTTTAGCCTTTAATAAACTGGGTAATTTACTACGAGATATGACATCACCGGAGGACAATCATGGTTAAACCTATTATTGACATGCAGGGCCTGACGGTGACGGTTCCAAGCAAACAGGGTACGATGGTCCCTATTTTGAATGGGGTGAATTTAACGATTATGCCCAATCAAGTATTAGGCCTAGTCGGTGAATCAGGTTCTGGTAAAACGATGACCATGCGCACAATCCTGGGGCTGTTACCGAAGGGTGCAACCGCCACTGCCGATGTCTGGCAGCTCGCGGGTGAAAATAGCCCGGTTGGCCAACACCAGCAGTTGCGAATGGCGATGGTCTTTCAGGATCCTTTAACGGGCTTGAATCCGGTCCGGACGATCGGCTTTCATTTAACCGAAGTGGTTAAGCGAGTCCATCCACGGTATTCACGTTTGCAACAACAAGCTGCGGCAGAGCAGGCACTTGAAAAAGTGAATATTCCCAAGCCAACGCAACGACTAAAACAATATCCACATGAGTTGTCAGGTGGGCTGCGGCAGCGTGTTTTGATTGCGATGGCCTTATTGGCGGAACCAGATGTCCTGATTGCAGACGAGCCGACCACAGCTTTGGATGTGACAGTTCAGGCACAAATTTTAACCTTGTTAAAAGATCTGCAACGGACAGAGGAGTTGACGATCATTTTTATCACCCACGATTTAGGGGTAATTTCAGCAGTCGCAGACAATGTTGCAGTCATGCGTGATGGTCAGATTGTTGAGGCGGGGACTAGCGCAGATATTTTCCAACAGGCGCAACATCCGTATACGCAGGCCTTATTAGCGGCGGTAACTGCCGTAACAGATGGTCACGCAAGTAGTTTACAGACTGTGCCACATACCGATAGACAACAACATGAAGAAATCTGGTTGTCGGCAACACATCGTGTCCTAGGGGGTGTACCAGATGGCCAATGAGTTACTAAAACTAACAAATATTACAGTGCAATACCCAGGGCGACATGGTAAACCAGAGTTA
Source organism: Weissella sp. DD23 (assembly GCF_001579105.1). Classification (NCBI taxonomy): domain Bacteria; kingdom Bacillati; phylum Bacillota; class Bacilli; order Lactobacillales; family Lactobacillaceae; genus Weissella; species Weissella sp. DD23. The sequence goes on from NZ_KQ970394.1 coordinate 182,408, forward strand.
GTGGCGCTAGATGATGTCTCTTTAACAATTTACGAAGGTGAAACGCTTGGCTTGGTGGGGGAATCCGGTTCAGGGAAAACGACCCTCGGTCAAGTGGCGTTGTCACTATTGCAGCCGACTTCGGGTGAAATAGCCTTCGCTGGTCAGCCAATTACGAAACACAATCGGCGGACCGTTATGGATGACATGCAGCTGATTTTCCAGGACCCCTATGAATCATTGAACCCCAAGCATACTGCCTTAGAATTGGTCCGTGAGCCATTACGACGACACT
>NZ_KQ970394.1:183137-185120 GCF_001579105.1 Weissella sp. DD23
GCAATGAAAGTTGGACAGGCTAACCAGCGCGAATCAATTAATTTCATTTGCCAATCTTGTTTTGCTAAGATGAAAAGTGGCATAATAATGAAGACTTCTAAATAGTGCATAACGTCATCCTTTGTCTGTTTGCTGATTAAAGACGTGATATGGCGCAGTTTTTCCAAAAAAGACACGCCCGGAATTGTTTGCAAAATGAATGCCTATATAAAGGCATTTTTAAACGACTAAAAGGGTTGCAACATTTAGTAAGCAGTGTTATATTATTATTTGTGCTTTTAGTGAGCAGGGTGTTTGCGGTGACGCGACGTGCTGAACTCGTGAACGAAAAGTACCATTCAGCTACGTTTTTAGACTTGTTATTAAATGACACGCCTGGAAATGTGGACTACACATTATATAGAAAATTGAAAGGGGACTCTTAGACATGCCTACTATTAACCAATTGGTTCGTAAGCCTCGTAAGTCAAAGAGCACGAAGTCAAAGTCACCAGCTTTGAACTTCGGTTACAACTCACAATCAAAGAAGACGACTAATGTTTCTTCACCACAAAAGCGCGGTGTTGCAACTCGTGTCGGAACGATGACTCCTAAGAAGCCTAACTCAGCTTTGCGTAAGTACGCCCGTGTGCGTCTTTCAAACTTGATCGAAGTTACGGCATACATCCCAGGAATCGGCCACAACTTGCAAGAACACTCTGTTGTTTTGATCCGTGGTGGACGTGTTAAGGACTTGCCTGGAGTTCGTTACCACATCATCCGTGGTGCTTTGGATACTGCCGGTGTTGACGGTCGTATGCAATCACGTTCAAAGTACGGCGCAAAGCGTCCTAAGAAGAAGTAATTAAGGGAGGACATATAAAATGCCACGTAAGGGTTACACTAAGCAGGCTGAAGTTCTGCCTGATCCAATTTACAACTCAAAGCTTGTTTCACGTTTGATCAACCGCTTGATGCTTGATGGTAAGCGTGGAACTGCTTCAACTATCTTGTACGAAGCATTCGATCGTATCAAGGAAGCTACTGGTCAAGAGCCATTGGCTGTGTTCGAAGAAGCTTTGAACAACATCATGCCTGTATTGGAAGTTAAGGCTCGCCGTATCGGTGGTTCTAACTACCAAGTTCCTGTCGAAGTTCGTCCAGAACGTCGTGTAACGTTGGGATTGCGCTGGTTGGTGCAATACTCACGCGCTCGCGGTGAGCACACGATGGATGAGCGTTTGGCTAAGGAAATCATGGATGCTGCCAACAACACTGGTGCATCTGTTAAGAAGCGTGAAGACACGCACAAGATGGCTGAAGCCAACCGTGCCTTCGCACACTACCGTTGGTAATAACCAATTGATGGCTACAGTCGATATGACAGTAGCCATTTTTGTATAACTTACGGTATAATAGAACCAACGCAACTAACATGTGTTGGATGTAATAGAATTTCAAGGAGAAATACTCATGGCTAACAAGCGTGAATACCCATTGCTACGTACTCGTAACATTGGTATCATGGCGCACATCGACGCCGGTAAGACGACGACGACTGAGCGTATTTTGTACTACACTGGTAAGATCCACAAGATTGGTGAGACTCACGACGGAGCTTCACAAATGGACTTCATGGATCAAGAAAAGGAACGTGGAATCACGATCCAATCTGCTGCCACGACTGCCGTTTGGCGTGGATTCCACGACCAATACGACAAGGAACCATACCGTGTTAACATCATCGACACGCCAGGACACGTGGACTTCACTATCGAAGTTGAGCGTTCATTGCGTGTTCTTGACGGTGCGGTTGCCGTTCTTGACGGTGCTGCCGGTGTTGAGCCACAAACTGAAACAGTTTGGCGTCAAGCTGAGACGTACGAAGTACCTCGTATCGTCTTCGTTAACAAGATGGACAAGATGGGTGCTGACTTCCAAATGTCAGTTGACTCATTGAAGTCACGTTTGGACGCTAACGCAAAGGCTGTTCAATGGCCAATC
>NZ_KQ970394.1:185225-187929 GCF_001579105.1 Weissella sp. DD23
AGATGACTTTGAAGCCATCATCGACTTGATTGAAAAGGTTGCTTTGTACCCAATCGATGATTTGGGTGAAAAGTGGGAGAAGCGCGAAATCCCTGCTGACTACGCTGAGTTGGCAGAGGAGAAGTACAACGAATTGGTTGAAGCCATCGCTGATGTTGATGACGATATCATGGAAAAGTACTTGGGCGGAGAAGAAATCTCTGAAGCAGAATTGAAGGCTGCTATCCGTCGCGCAACGATCGCTTTGGAGTTCTACCCAGTTCTTGCAGGTTCAGCCTACAAGGATAAGGGTGTGCAAATGATGCTTGACGCGGTTGTTGACTACTTGCCATCACCAATGGACGTTAAGCCATACATCGCAACGGACCCAGATACTGAAGAAGAAGTTGACTTGATTGCCGACGATGACAAGCCATTCGCGGCTTTGGCATTTAAGGTTATGACGGACCCATTCGTTGGACGTTTGACTTTCGTTCGTGTTTACACGGGTACTTTGGAGTCAGGTTCATACGTTTTGAACACGTCTAAGGGAAAGCGTGAGCGTGTTGGTCGTTTGCTACAAATGCACGCTACGAACCGTACTGAAATCGACGAAGTGTTCTCAGGTGATATCGCTGCCTTGATCGGTTTGAAGGATACGACGACTGGTGACTCATTGACTGCTACGGATCACCCATTGATCTTGGAGTCAATGGAGTTCCCTGACCCAGTTATCCAATTGGCTATCGAGCCAAAGACGAAGGCTGACCAAGACAAGATGTCAACTGCTTTGCAGAAGTTGGCTGAAGAAGACCCATCATTCCGTGCTGAGACGAACCCAGAAACTGGTGACACGTTGATCTCAGGAATGGGTGAGTTGCACTTGGACATCATCGTTGACCGTTTGCGTCGTGAATTTAACGTTGAAGCTACTGTTGGTGCGCCACAAGTTGCTTACCGTGAAGCATTCACGCAAACTGTTCAAGCACGTGGTTACTTTAAGCGTCAATCAGGTGGTAAGGGACAATACGGTGACGTTTGGATTGAATTCTCACCAAACGAAGAAGGTGCCGGATTCGAGTTCGAAGATGCCATCGTTGGTGGTGTGGTTCCTCGTGAATACATCCCTTCAGTTGAAGCTGGTTTGAAGGACTCATTGAACAATGGTCCTTTGGCTGGATTCCCATTGGTTGACTTGAAGGCTAAGTTGTACGATGGTTCATACCACGATGTCGACTCATCAGAAGCTGCCTTTAAGATTGCTGCATCATTGGCTTTGAAGGAAGCTGCAAAGACTGCTGGTGCCGTTATCTTGGAGCCAATCATGAAGGTTGACATCGTTGTTCCTGAGGATAACTTGGGTGATGCAATGGGTCACGTTTCTGCCCGTCGTGGTATGTTGGAAGGACAAGAGCAACGTGGTAACTCAATGATGATCCACGCTAAGGTTCCTCTTTCAGAAATGTTCGGATATGCAACGACTTTGCGTTCAGCTACGCAAGGACGTGGAACTTTCCAAATGGCCTTTGACCACTACGAAGCTGTTCCTAAGAACGTTCAAGAAGACATCATCTCAAAGTACGGTAAGGGTTCAGACGCTGAGTAATTTTAATTACCAGCGACTCACTTACTAATTGAGTTGAAAAATTAAGGATGAAGATAATTCTTTCGAGTTATCTTCATCCTTTTTTGTTTGGTTCCAGTCCGATTTCGTGGCCTTTTTTTCAACAATCTGCTTAAATAGTAAGCGACATGTATTAATAAACGGGAAATAATCGGGACAAAACTGCCGTATTGTTATAATCAAAGGTGTTGTTAGTCTGATTTACCTCAATTCTCACTACTAATAAGAATTGGACTAGCAACATCCCCGTGAGTCGGTTTGAAACAGGAGTGTTTTGAACCGCTTTTTTTAGAGAGTCGCAGAGTTTAGAGGAGAGTTTTGCTATGTTAAAGACAATTGGTCAAGTGATCAATGATGTGAGGCGAGAGAAACATATCTCTTTAGCGCAAATAGCAGATTTGGGCATTAGTAAGTCCCGCTATTATCGGTTTATCGATGGTGAAATTGATATGCCGATGTTTGACATTATGACGATTATGGACGCGCTGACCCTATCATTCGCAGAATTGGGTCAGTTGACCAATAAAGCGTGTCTACAGGATATTACGCTACATTGGTTGTTAACAACAGATATTGCGGAATTGACTGATCGTGCGAACGGATCAGATGAACAGGATACCGATTTTCGGCGGTTGATTTTTGCCTATGCACTTGCATTGCGTGAAGATAATATCAAACGAGATCAAGATGAGGCTATTTTCCAGCGTTTAGTAACCTTGGAGGCTTTCACACTTATTGACTTGGTTGGCTTCGCATTAATTGCACCGACCATCTCAGCTGATAAGTTCAAATTATTGTATGTTCGTTACGCTGCTGGCATGGCTAATTTTCAGAATTTTTTGAATAGTGATATTTATGATTTGGTATTAACGATTCACATGGCTGCAATTGATAAATTACTCTTACAGCCGGAGAATCGTAGTTACAATAGTACGATGTTTGTAATTGAAACAATCCTAAATCAATATACAGAACCACAATATATGGAACTGCGATTACTGCAGCAAGTCATGCAATTGCTAAAGACAACCACTGATGGGGTGAGGTTTACGACGACTAACCGAATGACAACATTGCTTTTAAGCGCCAAGACACATCAAA
>NZ_KQ970394.1:188284-191659 GCF_001579105.1 Weissella sp. DD23
TGCAGTGATGAAGACGCGCTTAATGAGCCTCGATTTGAGCGCGTTGTGGACTGAATTCCAAGTTGGTGCGTCAAAGTTTTGGGTAAAGCCGAATGAACATGTGCAACTACCGAAGTTTTCAACGTTACCACCAGAAGAAATGTTTAATCACTATGGTGACGTGTTCCGCTGGATTATAAAACAAAAACATGTGACGCCTGGTATGGTTGTTGATGCTGGTGTTTCGACTTACAAGCTATATAAGGCTTACAATGAGAATGGTTATCTGCAACTAGAAGAATTATTGAAATTAATGCATCTATTAGACCTGATGCCAAGCGACATCGATGTTGTTTTGCGACGCCGTTTGATTAATGTCACTAACTCGACTTGGTATCAATATAGTTGGCAACACATTCAACCACTTGGCTATGATGCGCTTGCAAGATCAATGCAGTTAAAATACGAGACTGATCACCAACGCAAGGATTTGGAGGCATACTTCGAATTTAAGGCCTTGGATGGATTATTTGTGCATCAGAATTGGTTACAAAGTCCAGCGGCTGCTGAATTAAGTAAGACAATCAGTGATGAATTGATGGCGATGGAAACATGGACGTACGCAGAGTTCCGTGTGGCACGGTATGCCATGTTGCACATCGAAAATCCGGCAGGTATTCAGATGTGGGCACAATTGTTGAATCGGGCGATGAGGAAAGTTGATCAACGTTACATCAACCGCAATACGGTGCTTGATATTTTCGAATGGCCTTTGTTACGGGCTATCTTGCTGGGGAAGCGAGAATTAGCAGAAACCTTGTTGCAGGTGGCACAGGTGCCTGATACTGATCCGGCTGATGTGATGGTGTTTGGACGTGGTCAGCAACGCTTATTTGATATTTACGCGGCTATTTTGCATGATCACCCCCATGCGCGACGTGATTTACAGGAGCATCTAAGTGATTTTGTTGTGCTAGCTGGTGATCGTAAGTTCAGTGATGCCTATCAAAAAATCCTACGACCATTGTGGGAAGAATAGTAAAAAACGCACGTTTCGAATTATCGGAGCGTGCGTTTTGTTATGTGCCGTAACATACAAAATTGCTTATTTTTGGTAAAATAAAGGTTATGTAAAGAAAGGTGGTACTCAGTAATTGGCACAACCCATTATTGAATTTAAGCACGTGGCTAAGCAATACGATGATACAGTCGTATTGAAGTCTGTCGATTTAGAAATCGAAGCAGGAAAGTTCTATACCTTGTTGGGACCTTCTGGATCAGGTAAGACGACGATTTTACGTTTGATTGCTGGATTTTTGGAAGCCTCATCAGGTGACATCCTGTTTGAAGGGGAACGCATTAATGACGTTCCAGCTGAAAAGCGCCGTGTTAACACGGTTTTCCAGAACTATGCATTGTTCCCAAATATGAATGTTTTTGAGAACGTTGCCTTCGGAATGTCGATTAAGGGTAAACCGAAGAATGAAATTAAGGCCAAGGTCGCTGAAATGCTTGAACTCGTCAAGTTGGGTGGCTATGAGGACCGTGAAATCTCTGAATTGTCTGGTGGACAACAACAACGTGTGGCAATTGCGCGAGCATTGGCTAACGACCCTGAAGTGTTGTTGCTCGATGAACCATTGTCAGCATTGGATTACAAGTTGCGTAAGGACATGCAATACGAATTGCGTGAAATCCAAAAGCGTTTGGGCATCACGTTTATCTTCGTGACCCACGATCAGGAAGAGGCGTTGGCAATGTCAGACTGGATTTTCGTCACGAACGAAGGTGAAATCGTTCAAAATGGTACACCAGTTGATATTTATGACGAGCCAATCAATCATTTCGTTGCCGACTTTATCGGCGAATCAAATATTGTACCTGGTGTAATGCGCGAAGACTATTTGGTGTCATTTGCCGGTAAGGAATTTGAAAACGTCGACGGTGGTATGCGACCAAATGAACAAGTTGAAGTCGTTTTGCGTCCGGAAGACTTGGATTTGGTTGCTGAAGAAGATGGTAAGCTCGTTGTGACGATTGATGACCAATCATTCCGTGGCGATTACTACGAAATCACTGCGCACGATGATGATCAAAATGAATGGCAAGTTCAAGCGACGAACCCAGCTGTTATTGGCGAGCGACGTGGGTTGTACTTCGACCCTGAAGATATCCACATCATGCGTTTGAATGAATCAGAAGAAGATTTCGATGCTCGATTGGAGCAATACGACGATTCTGAGGAAGACGAGGAGGGCGCTGATGAGCAATAAGAGAACTTTCAGCTACACCGTTCCGTACATTTTGTGGCTCGTTCTCTTTGTCGTTGCGCCAGTTGTGCTGTTGATTGTGCAATCATTTGGCAACATCTACGGCCACTTTACGCTCGACAACTACGCGACCTATTTTAGCTCAGGAACGTATTTACGGATGACATTTAATTCCGTGTTCTTTGCCTTTATTGTGACGGTAATTACGTTATTAATTAGTTATCCAATGGCTTATATTATGAGCCGTTTAAAGAATGCCCAATTCTGGTTGTTGTTGGTCATTTTGCCAACTTGGGTGAACTTGCTGCTGAAGGCGTATGCGTTCATCGGTCTGTTCTCTAAGACAGGCACCGTGAATAACTTTTTGTCATTCATCGGTATTGGGCCACATCAAATTATGTTTACGGACACATCATTTATGATTGTGGCGGCGTACATTGAAATTCCATTTATGATTATGCCAATCTTCAATTCATTGGTTGAATTAGATCGTAGTTTGATTAATGCAGCCCGTGATTTGGGGGCAACGCCTTGGCAAACGTTGACTAAGGTCATCATTCCAATGTCAATGAGTGGCGTCAAGGCTGGTATTCAAGCGGTCTTTATTCCAACATTGTCATTGTTCATGATTACGCGTTTGATTGGTGGAAATCGTGTCATTACCTTGGGAACTGCCATCGAGGAGCACTTCTTGGTGACGCAAAACTGGGGAATGGGATCAACCATCGGCGTTATTTTGATTATCGCGATGGCTGCAACAATGTTCTTCACGCGTGATCGTAAGAAGAAGGGAGGTCGCCGTCGTGGATAATAAGCCAAAGAAGTGGTCGTACATTTACTTGGTCTTCGTGTTCATCTTGATGTATGCGCCTATCTTTTATTTGATTTTCTACTCATTCAATAAAGGTGACTATATGAATGGCTTTGACGGCTTTTCATTGCGTCACTACCAGGACATGTTTGCGGATACACGCTTGATGGAAATCTTGGTCAACACGTTTATCGTGGCTTTGCTGTCATCAGTGTTGGCAACGTTGATTGGAACCTTTGGTGCTTTGGGCATCTACAATACCAAGCACCGGACGACGAAAAATCTATTATTGTCATTGAACAACGTGTTGATGGT
>NZ_KQ970394.1:191679-193341 GCF_001579105.1 Weissella sp. DD23
ATGGTGTCACCTGATGTTATCGTCGGTGCCAGCTTCCTGATTTTCTTCACGATGATTGGCATGAGTTTGGGCTTCGGATCAGTGGTCTTGTCCCACATTGCCTTCTCAATTCCAATTGTTGTGTTGATGGTTTTGCCTCGTTTGAATGAAATGAACCCAGCCTTGATTGATGCGGCCCGTGATTTGGGTGCCTCAAACTATCAAGTATTGTCACGTGTGGTGTTGCCATATGCCTGGCCTGGTATTTTGGCTGGTTTCTTTATGGCGATTACGTACTCACTTGATGATTTCGCAGTGACGTTCTTCGTAACAGGTAATGGTTTCTCAACGTTGTCAGTTGAAATTTACTCACGTGCCCGTCAAGGAATCGATTTGTCAATTAACGCGCTGTCAGCGTTGATGTTCTTGTTATCATTGCTGTTGGTAATCGTTTACTACTTCATTTCAAACTACAGCGTGAAATCAAGTAAGAAGAAGCGTGGTGGCGCAGCAGGAATGGTGGTGCATCAATAATGAAGAGATTAGCATGGTTAACTGGGATTATCCTGGCCGTTGTCGCTTTGTTGTTCGGTATTAACGTTGCGCTACAAAAGTCGGCTGAATCAGGATTGAAGACCGGTTCAAATAAGACCTTGACGATTTACAACTGGGGTGACTACGTTGATCCGTCACTGATTAAAAAGTTCCAAAAGGAAACGGGGTACAAAGTGGACTATGAGACATTTGACTCAAACGAAGCGATGTACACAAAGATTAAACAAGGTGGGACGCACTATGATTTAGCGGTGCCATCAGACTATATGATTCAAAAAATGAAGAAGGCCCATATGTTGGTTAAGCTTGATCACGGTAAGTTAACAGGCTTGAACAACTATGATAAGCGCTTCATGAACCAACCATTTGATCGTGGCAATCAATACTCAGTACCTTATTTCTGGGGTACGTTGGGAATTGTTTATAACGACAAATATGTTAAGGCGGGCGACATTAAGACGTGGAACGACTTATGGAACCCGAAGTACAAGAATTCAATCATGTTGATTGATTCATCACGTGACATCATGGGGATGACGCTTGCTTCAAGTGGCGAGTCGGTGAATACTAAAAGTATTCCTGAATTGGCCGCAGCGAAGGGAAAGTTGGACACTTTGATGCCAAATGTGAAGGCGATTGTCGCCGATGAAATCAAGATGTACATGGCCCAAGATGAAGCTGCCTTGGCGGTGGATTACTCAGGGGATGCAGCGGAAATGATTGCTGAAAATAGCCACTTGCATTACGTGGTGCCATCAGATGGTGGTAACCTCTGGTTCGATAACATTGTGATGCCCAAGACGGTTAAAAATAAGCCAGCCGCTTATGCTTTCTTGAACTTCATGAGCCAACCAGAAAACGCAGCAAAGAATGCTGAGTACGTTGGTTATGCCACACCAAATAAGGCCGGTAAGGCGCTGTTGCCAAAGTCGATTCGTGACGATAAGCAATGGTACCCAGCCGAAAAGACCTTGTCACACTTGGAAGTGTATCAAGATCTTGGCCCATACTGGGTCGGCCAATACAACGATTACTTCTTGGAATTCAAGATGACGAATCGTTAAATCTAAACGCTACTGGATGTAAGATTCAGTAGCGTTTTTGTTGTGTCCGGGAATTAGTTTGGGG
>NZ_KQ970394.1:193823-199515 GCF_001579105.1 Weissella sp. DD23
TATTTCTGATTAGTGAACGTGACATAATAGTACGGGAAATTTTATGGTGGATGATTTATTAGAGGTAAACTAACTTATCAGGAGGGATTTTTTCATCGCTCCTGATAGGTTAATTATGCGGCTACTCACGTTTTAAGCTAAATTTTCCTACTCTTAGATGCAAGTTCTCTCTCGAATTTTCTTGTTTCTAAAACCCGGGTTCTTCCCTGCCCGGATACATATTGAAGCAACGACTTGATGACAAAAAAATTATCGAGTAGCTTTACAATTATTTATGGATTACTGAAATTTGATGTTTTTCTAAAGCTAAGCAACGTATAATTAGTTGTACTGCGTCTTAGCAGAATAACGACAGGTGGGAGTTTTAATCCATGAAAAAGATTAAACCAGAAATTATTATTGCCGTTGTGGCTGTCATTTTGGTTGCTGGGGGTGTTGGCTTTGCCATGAAGTCAGCACAACAACCAAATGTACCAACACCACAACTTTCTACAAAGGTCGCCAAGAACGAGAGTGAAGTGGTGATGCATACGTCAAAGGGGAACATCAAGATTAAGTTGTTCAACAAGTATGCACCTTTGGCAGTTAAGAATTTCATTACGCACGCTAAAAAAGGTTACTATAACAACACAACGTTCCACCGTGTTGTAAAGGACTTTATGATTCAGGGTGGTGACCCCAAGGGAACTGGCCAAGGTGGTGCGTCAATTTGGAAGGGCAAGAATAAGAAGATTGATAGTGGGAATGGTTTCAAGAACGAAATCAGTAAGTCACTATTCAACATTCGTGGGGCCCTATCAATGGCCAACGCTGGTGCTGATACCAACGGTTCACAATTCTTCATTAACCAAAACAGCGATGATCAAACAAGCAAGATTAGCCAATCTGATTATCCAGAAAAGATCTTCCAAGCCTACAAGAAGGGTGGAAATCCATCATTGGACGGATCTTACACGGTCTTTGGCCAAGTTATTTCTGGGATGAAGGTTGTTGATGAGATTGCTGACCAGAAGGTAAAGGATAATGGGTCAGGCGAAAAGTCAAAGCCAGTTGATCCAGTTAAGGTCACATCAATCGATGTTGTGAAGGAAGCAAAGTAAAGCATTCATAAAAAATGCCATGCCTCGAAGTTGAGACATGGCATTGTTACGTTAACCAGCACTTTCCGTTTGGGCATCACGCGCAGCAGCGGTGTTGTTGACCAAAAGTTGGAAATAGTTATCAAAGCCGGGCTTATCATAGCTTTGCATCAAAGCGATAAAATCAACCGTTGACCATTCACTTACAATCACGGCACCATCATTATATTGCAATGAACGTGCAATTGATGAGGTGTTTTCTACCAAGTAGAAGGTGTCGTTTGTGTCTAAGTACAAGAGTTGCAATTTAATATTACGATTTGCACCCAATGCAGCTTTAGTTGCCAAAAATGGATCTGACACTAGACGCTGACTAACATTCTCGTGACGAAACTTGTGAATCGTCTCCAACGTGTTACCGATAATCTTCATAGATGGATCCTCGACTTTATCGAATAATGAGAAATTAAAAATTACTCTAATAACATTTTAATAAAACGTTGATGGATATTATCATACCACTAGTTATAGAAAAGGGCTAGATGGTTATGTGTCCAAAAAAAGAAAGACATCAACCTGCGAGTTTGGTCGACGTCTTTCTTGTTCTTTTAACTATTGAACAATCAAAACGTCTGACTTGGCGTTTTGAACAACGAATGAGGCAACTGAACCAACCAACAAACGCTCCAACGTGTTCAAGCCTGACTTACCAAGCATGATCAATTCGTTACCGTGGTCAGCAGGGAAGTCGCGGGCGATAACCGTCTTTGGTGAACCAAAACGGACGTGGATGTTAACATCCTTAGCGCCTTCGTTGTGAGCAAGTTCTTGGTACTTAGCCAACTTTTCTTCGGCGTCTTGTACCAATTGGTAAACCACATCACCAGAAATTGACATGCCGGCCAAGCCTGACAATGAGTTTGTATCGATGACGTACAACAAATCCAACGTCGTGTTGTTACGAACGGCAACCGCAGCTGCCTTCTCAACTAACACCGTTGAAATCTTTGAACCGTCAACGGGCGCCAAAATGTTCTTGTATGCAATCTTATCTTCTGCCATGGTTCTGTACCATCCTTTTGTAATCCTTAGGAAGCACATATGTATGTGTTCCTTTGATGTATTTTATTATATACCTAATGATACAATAATGTAAGCGTTTACCGTGAGATATTTATGAGATTAAACAGTGATTGGTTTTTGTGATTTCATTTGCATTATAGCCTAAAATGTTGTGAAAGTTTGTCATTGCGTGTCCGAATTTCTTTTACTTGCACATGGTTAGCAGAGTGTGTATACTAATTGTTATGCGATGAGTCGAGAAGATCATGTTCTGATCTTTGTAAACGGTCCTCATATAACAGCCGCATTGCTGGAGGATGAGATAGGGAGTTGTGGAACTCGCTTCTCTGCACATGACTAACTTCGGTTTCGACCGTTGGTGTACGTTGACTGGTGGGCAACCACCACATGAGCTAGAGCATGTCAATTCTAGCATTGCCAAGCGGAAAACGTCGGTCTTCGGACCGGCGTTTTTTGCATCCAATTGTGTCCTGAAAATAGCCAATTTAAGGTCATATGTAGTTTTATGCGCTATAATATGTATGTAAGTTACATGCGATTGGGGGATATGACCATGGAGAAGCTAATTCAAATTCGTATTGAAGAAGAAATTCGTAATGCAGCCGATGAGGTATTTCGTCGCAATGGTTTAACAACGCAACAAGCGGTAAAAATGTTTTTGACACAGGTGGCTAATAACGGACAATCACCATTTGATAATCTGTTTACACCAAAACAACAGTAGTTTGAAAAAACGCCATTTGTGTGATGCAAATGGCGTTTTATTGTTTCTTCATAACATGTTGCGATATGGTTTGCTATAATGAAAGTATTAAAACCTGGGGGATGAATATGAAAACAGTTACTTTTCGTCGTTTCTCGTTTTGGCAACGATTGCTAATCAATACAGTGATGTTGCTTGCTTTGGCGGGATTGTTCCACCAAGGTCTTTACATTAGTAACTTTGTGACAGCCATCTTAGCAGCATTAATCTTAGGTGTGTTAAATGCTTTGGTGAAGCCTGTGCTCCAAATATTGGCGCTGCCATTTACTATTTTAACTTTTGGCTTGTTTGGGTTGATCGTGAATGGGGTAGTACTTTGGCTCGCTTCGCAGATTATTGGGGATGGGTTCCGCTTTGCTAGTTTTGGCTGGGCGGTTTTCATCGCAGTGGTGATGTCGATTGTTAATTTGATTATCTCAAGTTACTTTAGTCGTAAAGACGATGCTGAAAAATAAGGAAGACAACGGATATGGCAAAGAAGATTACAGTTAAAGATTTGCTGGCCAACACGCACGTAAACTTGGTGGCTGGTGAGGAGTATCTGGATCGCGAAATTACAACGGCAGATATTTCAAGGCCTGGTTTGGAAATGACCGGGTACTTCAATTACTATGCACCAGAACGCGTGCAATTGATGGGAATTACGGAAACGTCATTTGCCCACCGTATGAACCACGATGAGTTATTGATGGTTGCACGCAAGATGATGCAACCCAATACACCAGCTTTTGTCGTTTCAACCGGACGCCAATTGCCCGAAGAGTTTATGCAAGCGGCAATTGAGGCGAAGATTCCGGTATTGGCAACTGATTTGACATCATCACGAATTTTGTCGAATATGACTTACTTCTTAAGTGGTGGTTTGGCTGAACGCCAATCAGTTCACGGGGTTCTGGTTGATATCTTTGGACTTGGTGTGCTGATCACCGGTGATTCAGGGGTTGGTAAGTCTGAAACCGCGCTAGAATTGGTGCAACGTGGTCACCGTTTAATTGCGGATGATCGTGTTGACGTGTACGCGCAAGATGAGGAACGCCTTGTTGGTGAGCCACCTGCTATTTTGCGTAATTTGATGGAATTGCGTGGTGTTGGGATTATTGATGTCATGAACTTGTTTGGTGCTGGTGCGGTGCGTTCACACGCAACGATTGCCTTTAACTTGCACTTGGCTAAGTGGACAGATGATCAAAAGGTTGACCGTCTTGGAAATGGTGAAGAGAACATTCGCATCCAAGGTGTCGATTTGCCACGCTTTGTGTTGCCAGTTCAAACCGGTCGTAACTTGGCTGTTTTGATTGAAACGGCAGCTAAGAATTTCCGTGCTAAGAAGATGGGCTTTGATGCAACGGAAACATTTAATGATAATTTAAATCGTCTAATTGCCGAAAATTCGGAAAATTAAGCGAAATTATTAAGAAAACCCCGTTGTGACGGGGCTTTTCACTTTAAAGCATTTTCAAATTAATGGTTTATGGTATTATTATTGTGTTAGTTTTGGCGTCAGACCAGCACTAACAACAAGGAGGAACATTGTGAGCAATGAAGTGATTGCAGTGCTTGGCGCCGGTTCATGGGGAACGGCCCTCGCAAATGTTGCTGCCGAGAACGGGCATGACGTGCGTCTTTGGACGTACAAGCCTGAACAAGTAGTTGAGATTAATGAGCAACACCGCAACAGCAAGTATCTTGGTGATAACCCACTCGACGAGGGTGTCGTTGCCACTGCAGATATGACTGAGGCTGTGCGTGATGCAACCATCGTGTTGAGCGTCGTGCCAACGAAGGCCACACGTGAGGTATCAAAGCACTTGTCTGAAGTCTTGGCAGAGTTGGATCAACAAATTGTGTTGATTGCCGCAACAAAGGGATTGGAGCCTGGTACTTATAAGCGCGCATCAGAGATGCTTGCTGAAGAGGTACCAGCGACGCAACGTTTGGGACTTGGAATTATTTCTGGTCCATCACACGCTGAAGGGGTTATCAAGCATGACCCAACTTTGGTATCAGCTGTTAGCGAAGATTTGGCAACTGCCGAACGTGTGCAAGCAGCTTTTACTAATAATGTCTTCCGTGTATACACGAACACTGATTTGATTGGAGCCGAGTTTGGGGCGGCTCTCAAGAACGTGATTGCTATTGGTGCAGGGGCCCTTGAGAGCCTGGGATTTGATGCAAACGCCAAGGCAGGATTGTTCACTCGTGGATTGGCTGAAATTAGCCGATTGGGTCAAGCATTCGGTGCGAACCCAATTACATTCATGGGCTTGTCAGGCGTTGGTGATTTGTTTGTTACTGCCACATCAGTGCACTCACGTAATTATCGTGCAGGGGTGCAATTGGGTGAAGGTAAGAAGCTTGATGACATCGTCGAAAACATGGGGATGGTCATCGAAGGTATTTCAACGACTAAGGTTGCGCACGAGCTAGCCTTGAAGAAGCACGTTGAAATGCCAATTACATCTACAATTTATCGCGTCTTGTACGAAGGTCAAGATATCAAGGAAGCCATCAATGAGTTGATGGGTCGTCCAGTTTCACAAGAAGGGAAGTAAATTCATATGAAGCCAGTACGTAAGGCTATTATCCCAGCAGCAGGTTTGGGAACTCGTTTTTTGCCAGCAACTAAGGCCTTGGCCAAGGAAATGTTGCCAATTGTTGATAAGCCAACGATTCAATTTATCATCGAAGAAGCTTTGGCTTCAGGTATCGAAGATATTGTTATCGTCGATGGAAAGTCAAAGCGTTCAATCGAAGATCACTTCGATTC
>NZ_KQ970394.1:199728-202456 GCF_001579105.1 Weissella sp. DD23
AAAACAACTTGAAGGAAAAGGGTAAGGATGAATTGTTGAAGTTGGTTGAAGAGACGACTGACATCAACTTGTACTTCATCCGTCAATCACACCCACGTGGTTTGGGAGATGCTGTTTTGACGGCCAAGTCATTTATCGGCGACGAGCCATTCGTGGTTATGTTGGGTGATGACTTGATGGCAGATGAGACGCCATTGACGAAGCAATTGATCGACCGTTACAACACAACGGGAGAGTCAACGTTGGCTGTTATGAAGGTGCCTCACGAGCAAGTTTCTGAATACGGTGTAATTGCACCTGAAAAGGAAGTTGAAGACGGTTTGCACCAAGTTAACTCATTCGTTGAGAAGCCAAAGCCAGAAGATGCACCTTCAGACTTGGCAATCATCGGACGTTACTTGTTGACGCCTGAGATCTTCGAAGAATTGGAGAACACGAAGCCTGGTAAGGGTAACGAAATCCAATTGACGGACGCCATCGATTCATTGAACAAGCGTCAACACGTATACGCCCACGAATTCAAGGGTAAGCGTTTTGACATTGGTTCAAAGATTGGTTTCTTGACGACTAACATCGAATATGGTTTGAACCACCCACAAACGGGTGAAGCTTTGAAGCAATACATCAAGGACTTGGCCGCAACGTTGGACTAAGCCAAAATAACGATTAAAAACAGGACTTTCTCCTTTTTGAGAAGGTCCTGTTTTTTTAGAATAAATTGGTTAATGGTATATACGTATTTCCATTGGAAAGGATAAATGAACCTTAAAATTTCCCGGTTTTGAGACACTGTTGTCGAGAATAGTTCACCAAAATATACACTGCGGGACTGAAAATTCCCGCTTAATAGTAAATTGCTCCGCTGACGAAAGTATAGTGTTATCATGCTCTTTGTTAATGTTAGGTATGGTTACTTCATTATTTAATGAAGACTTAACGCAAACGGTATGGTTATACAGAGGAAAGTGGGTAAAAAGAGGAATGGTTGATAAAGAAACCAATCGCCAAACAAAAGTACACTTCAAGATGTACAAGGATGGTAAGCAGTGGGTCACCCGTGGCCTGGCACTATTTGCAGTGTCATTGATGGTCGGCGGCCCCGTTGCAAACACATTAACTAATGTGAAGAATAACGTTGCATTTGCACAGACAACAGATAGTTCATCGAGCGATTCAGTTGCTTTGACAAGCACTAACAACGTTGTTTCAGCTAATCAGAAACTAAACGCTGATTATGCAGCTTGGCAGAAGCAAGAAGTTGAACTGCAAAAGGACGCAACATTCAATCAATTTATGTTTATGGATGATGTCGTTCGAAATGCGGTTTTGGATGGTCACAATGCAGCTGGTCGTGGGGATTATGCTGGTGTTGTCTCAGCCGACGCCCAGTTATTGCACTATGTATCAATTGTGCAAGAAGCATTACGTTTACTGAAAACGGTTGACCCAGCAACGAAGGGATACAATGATTTGTTCGAGGATTTGCACCTTGCAAATCAACACGATCCTAAGGCGGTTGAGGCACACGTCATTGCACTTGGTGGTGTCGTCAATGATTTGACTAATGCAAATGACTTTGATGATACAAAAGCACCTGATATGGCAGGTGATAAGACACCAGCACAAAGTAATGATTTGACGGACCTTGAAAACCGCATTCAAAATTACTATCAAAATCACGGCCGATTTGGTATTCCGGCTGCAGTGATTAAGGATGTATACAACGAGATTGTAGCAGAAGAGACGACGCCATCAAAGAGTGCTGATGCTGACGAAGTTAAGGTATTGCAAGATCTCTTTACCAAGATGCAGCAAGCAGACCTAGCTTACGTGGACAGCACTGTGCATGCAGTTGTTGCCCAGGCGGTTGATGATAATAATCAAGCAACACATGATGGTGTACCAGCTTCAGTAAAGAGTGCTGATTTTAAGGCAATTAATGATGCGGCAACGAAGATTTTGGCCGGTATGGATACCATTGAAAATGATGCACTTGATGACCATTACGATAACATCCATATTCAAGTTAACAACTTGCAACAACAAGTGGATGATTTCCAAAAGAAGATTAATGATTATAAGGCTGATCAAATTCATCAAGCTGCTCAAAAGATCGTGGATGCCAAAAGCGACGCTGCACGAATTGGTATTCATTCTTCGGATGTTGATGACTTGTTCAACCAGGGGATGGCTGAAGCAGGAAAGCCATCCTCAACTAATGTGCGCGATACAGTTAAGAAATTGAACGATATCGCTGAGCAAATGAAAACGGCAACGAAGCAGTCTTGGGACGATCAAATTGGGGCATTTATGTCTGACGTGCGATCAGTTTACGCCAAGGCAACACATGATGGTGTGCCAGCTAGTGTGAAGGAACCAGCCTACCAGGCGCTTGTTGCTGAGGCGACTAATCAAACTCACCCTGATAGCCTGGGGCTGGAGTTACAGACGTTAGGTAACTTGTTGCAAAAGATGATTGATGCAATTAACGCTTATAAGCCAATTGATTTACCAGCTGGTTCGACAGCAGCAAATCAAACGGCCGTTGTATCAGATGCTAATAGCTTCTTTGCAAGTAACTTAATGGATCAAGGACGTTCATCGTACGGATCAATGGCCCAATCTTTGGCGACGTCAGCAGCTAAGGATTCAGCGTTGAGTCAAATTAATGTCGATGCAGGTGCTAATTCGGGTAAGGTATCAGATAGCGACCTAGCAGCCGACGTGA
>NZ_KQ970394.1:202476-203461 GCF_001579105.1 Weissella sp. DD23
GATAGCGACCTAGCAGCCGACGTGACAAATGCAACTTCAGGTATTGATAGTGCAGCTAACGTTTCTGATGTTAATAGCATTGTTAACTCGTATGAGAGCAATTTGGTAAGCCAATCTGTTGCCACGTCAAATTCAATTGCCACGTCAATTGCTAATTCAGTTGCGGCTTCAGAGTCAGCGTCGATTTCAGCATCAACATCAGCGTCAATTGCTAATTCGTTGGTTCAATCTCAAATTTCTAGTCAAGCTGAGAGTTCAGCAGCGCAATCAATGATCGATGCGGGTCGTTCAGCGGATGCGTCACAAGAGGCGTCGCTAGCATCATCAGCGGCAGCGCAATCAATGATTGATGCGGGCCGTTCAGCAGATGCATCACAAGAAGCATCATTGGCATCATCAGCGGCAGCGCAATCAATGATCGACGCCGGCCGTTCAGCAGATGCGTCACAAGAGGCATCGCTAGCATCATCAGCTGCAGCAGAATCGATGATTGAATCAGGACACTCAGCAGATGCATCATAAGAAGCATCACTGGCGACGTCAGCAGCAGAGAATTCAGCAGCGCAATCAATGATTGATGCGGGTCGTTCGGCGGATGCATCGCAAGAGGCATCGCTAGCATCATCAGCTGCAGCAGAATCGATGATTGAATCAGGACACTCAGCAGATGCATCGCAAGAGGCATCATTGGCGACGTCAGCAGCAGAGAATTCAGCAGCGCAATCAATGATTGACGCAGGACACTCAGCAGATGCATCACAGGAAGCATCATTGGCGTCATCAGCAGCAGAGAGTTCAGCAGCAGAATCGATGATTGAGTCAGGCCGTTCAGCGGATGCGTCGCAAGAGGTGTCACTAGCATCATCGGCCGCAGAGAGTTCAGCCGCACAATCAATGATTGAATCAGGCCACTCAGCAGATGCATCGCAAGAAGCATCATTGGCGTCGTCAGCAGCTGAGAGTTCAGCCGCAGAATCGATGATTG
>NZ_KQ970394.1:203481-208760 GCF_001579105.1 Weissella sp. DD23
CAGCAGCTGAGAGTTCAGCCGCAGAATCGATGATTGAGTCAGGCCGTTCAGCGGATGCGTCACAAGAGGTGTCACTAGCATCATCGGCCGCAGAGAGTTCAGCCGCACAATCAATGATTGAATCAGGACACTCAGCAGCTGCGTCACAGGAGTCAACGTTGGCATCATCAGCGGCCAACTCAGCGGCGCAATCGATGATTGAGTCAGGTCGTTCAGCAGATGCATCACAAGAAGCGTCACTAGCATCATCTGCTAGTGCAAAGTCAATGATCGAATCAGGACGCTCAGCGGACGCGTCACAGGAGTCAACGTTGGCATCATCAGCGGCCAACTCAGCCGCACAATCATTGATTGAAGCGGGCCGTTCAGTAGCGATGTCACAAGAAGCGTCATTAGCAGCATCTGCCTCAGCACAATCTTTGATTAACGCAGGACGTGATTCGTTGATTGCACGAGAATCACAATTGGCTTCAGAAGCAGCACACGAGAAGAGCGTGGCTGATTTCAATAAGGCAAAGAGTGATGCGGTAGCTTCAACTAAGGCTGAAGCTAAGTCAAAGGGTGTTGCGAACGACAAGGACGTCGTAAAGGCCATCGAACAAATTAGCAAGGCAACGGATCAAAAGTCATTACAAAATGCGGTTGATCAAGCAGCGATTGCGATTGCTAATGCGGTTGATCGTGCTAAGAACGCTAAGAGTGGTCAGCGCGATGGCCACACAACTAGTGGTAATAACAACACTAAGGGTGGTGCTACTAAGAACCAAAACCCAGAACAAGGTCAACAAGGCATTGTTAATGGCGGTTCAAACGGTCAGGCAAATCCAGGACAAGGTCACAACGGAACTAAGGGTGATACAAATGGTCACCAGAAGTCTGAACAAGGTCAAGGCATTGTTGCTGGTGGTTCAAATGGCGGTTCATCAAATGGTGGCGTCAATGGTAACCAAGTAGCTGGTCAAAATGGTGGCTACACAGACGGCTCAAACGTTGCTGGCGTAACGAATGGTCAAGTTGCAGGTAATAATGCAGGTGATGTTGTGTTGCCAAGTTTGAATGGGGTGTCAACGACTAACGTGGCAACGCCAACACAGTCAACAACTGGTAATGCGACGGCTGGTGCAGTGACGCCGTTGGTAAATGCGACAACAGGTACAAATACCACGGGAGCAGCAACTGCCGGTACAACGACTGGTAGTGTACCGGCACAAGCAACGGGTGCTACGTCAGGTACGACAACAACTCATAACGATAAGCCTACGAAGACTAAGACAGCAGCCAAGACAGATACTGGTACGGCCACAGTTCAAGGTGCGACGGGATCTGCAGCTGATCCGGCCACACGAGCATTGCGTGATTCGCAAATGAAGCACAATGACAATAGTGCATTGTTGACATCATTGCTATCATTGTTAATCGCTGCAGCTGCCGGATTCTGGTTCTTCCTATGGAAGCGTCGTAAGGATCAAGAAGAGAAGATGGACGCGAACTTTGCTGGCGATGATGAGGCATTGTCAAACGAAGTTAAGAACATTAAAGATTCTTGGAAGTAATTAAATAGGTAATTAAGGCCGGTAAATGGGACTTAATTGCCATGCAAAGCGACATTTTGACTGATATTTCGGTCAGAATGTCGCTTTTTCACTGAAATGATTAGAGTTATGTCATAAAACGTGCAACGACGGCGTTTTTGGCTTACTATAAGTAACGAAGAGTTTTAATCAACTTTCAATTAGGGAGCACGAATTATCGTCTCGAGAGAAAGGGGTGGATGCTTGTGTTGGAGAGAGCACAAGGTCACGGGGAAGGTACAACCCGTTTTAAGATGTACAAAGATGGCAAGCGTTGGGTAACACGAGGCTTGACTGTTGCTGGGGTAGCTCTAGTGGTAGGAGCGCCTGTGGCGACGGCAACAATGCAGTTAGCTAGTGTATCAACAACGTATGCTCAAACGGTGACGAGTCGGCAATTGACAGCAACTGAGACTGATCAAATTAGTCGATTGCAGTCGGTGATGGACTCATATAGTTTCGTGCGATCAATTGCATTGGATGGTTTGAATTGGCAAGATGATTTGACGGCAGCGTATAACAACGCAACGCAGATGATTCAAACCATTCAGTCTGGTGAATTCACGCACGCAAATGGTGTTCAAACTGAAGGCACAACTTTTTCTGATCAACAAGTGACAAACGCAGTTAACCGCGTTGAGGATTACGCGTTGGCCATTGAAGTTGCGGACATTCGCGCGCACCATGCCGGTTGGTATGCTGAAGTGGTAAATGGCCAAAAGTTTTCGGACATTCACTATGATGTTTTGACATCTTATGCACCGGGTGCACAAGATGGTTTTGTTTGGATGAAGCCATTGCTGTTGGAAATTATCAATGGTAATCGCGCTGAAACGAATAATCAGACTAATGTGGTGACGTCGTCAGCAGTTGATGCCCAACCAGCAAATGTAGCTGGTTCGGATTACTATGACAATACAGCTGCAAAGTCATCAGCAGTTGATTCAGCATTGTCAGTGCAAGAATCATCAGCAGTTGATTCAGCATTGTCAGTGCAAGAATCATCAGCGGTTGATTCAGCATTGTCAGTGCAAGAGTCATCAGCAGTTGATTCGGCGCTATCAGTGCAAGAGTCGTCAGCAGTTGATTCGGCGCTATCAGTGCAAGAGTCGTCAGCAGTTGATTCAGCGTTGTCAGTACAAGAATCGTCAGCAGTTGGTTCAGCGCTATCAGTACAAGAGTCATCAGCAGTTGGTTCAGCGTTATCAGTACAAGAGTCATCAGCAGTTGGCGACCCTGTCGTTTCGGCCGGTGTTAGTGGTAAGTCATCGACGATTTCCAGCGCTAGCAACGCTAGTGCTGGATCGTCATCGTTAGTTGAAGGACCAACATCATCAGCAACCAGTAGCACAACTGCTACTGCCGATGTTGAGGGATCAGCGAATGCTTCACACCGTGTAACGACTAGCAACAACACATCATTCGCTAACCACGGTCAGGTAGGTGATGATGTGAGTGCGTCGACACATTTGATGACGTCTCAATCAGTTGCGCCTGTTTTAAGTGCTAAGGCGGTTACCTTGGATACATTGCCAACGGTTATGGCAAGTGATGCAGGTCAGACAACTCGTCAGGTTGCGACAGTACCAAGTTCAAGTGTTATGGTTTCTTCAGGTACGACGGATGTTGTATCAAGTGCCACAAGCTCGACAACAGTTAGTGCGACATCAAGTGCAACAAGTTCATCAGTTGTTAGTGCGACGTCAAGTTCAGCTACGACGCAAAACGTAGCAAGCAACAATGGTGGGACGCCAGCATCGACAACTGATTCGAATGTTGCCGGTAACAATGCACCTGCAGCTGCACCTGTAAAAAATGCGGCAGTAGATGATGGGGCAACAGTTCAAGCCGGTGTGAATACGGCTGGTAACGATGCCACAAGTCATTTGAATGACACGCAATTCTCGTTGAATGACAATACCCAAGTTTTGGGAACTATTTTGTCAACAATCATCGCGATTGCATCTGGAATTGCCTTTAAGATTGTTCGCAGTCGTAAGGGTGCCCATGCTTCTGAAAATGGCGAATTTGATGAAGAAGATGAGCAATTATTTGATATGGTTGCAAAATTGAAAAACTTCATAAAGTAGTAGAAGAATATTTGCTACGAACTAATAAATCTCCAGTGTTATCAGCTCTGTTTGGCTGACGAAACTGGAGATTTTTTATTAATTTGAAATTGCGAAACCAAAGCCGTGTTTTTATTTTTTGTAAGCAGTAAAATTGGAACATAAACGAGGAAATTTGGGATTTTGCCTCGTTTACGAAACTGCTGAGAGAAGTTTCGAAACAGGGAAAGGGGTGTTTTCTTATGATTAAGAAGACGCAATTAACATTAAAAAATTACGAACATAAAAACAATCGACACTGGGTAGCAAGTGGTATAACTGCGCTTGGAGTGACAGTCTTGACTATATCACCATTGGTCACAACGACAACTAGTATCTTGCAACCAACGACGGTGTTTGCGACAGATAATGCACGTAACTTAACGGTAACGGAGCAGTTACAAATCGCCCGTCTACAGGCTGCTATTACCAATTACCAAGCCGTCGCAAATGTGCAGTTGCAAAATGAAACCAGTTGGCCAGCACAATTGACGCAAGCAATTGTGGATGCCCAAAGTATGATTCAAACAATTCAAACTGCCAGTTATTTAACGGGCAATCGTGATCGTGGTGGTCAACCTTTTGGTGATGATCAGGTCACAAATGCGACCAATCGTATTATGAGTTATGCACTTGCCATTCAAGTCGCCCAAATTCGTCAAGATGATCCAACGTGGTACGCCAAGATGACCTCAGGCGTACTTGCTAGCAACGTTACGTATGATCCGCTAACGTCAATTGCTTTTGGCGCGCAGGATGGCTTCCCTTGGATGCAGGGAATGCTCCAACAAATTTTGGCAGTGTATGCAGATAATACGGCAAATGATTTAGTTAACTCAGAAGCGCCCGTTACCTCATCGGCAGCTGATGCATCAGACGCAACGTCGTCAAGTACTGTCGATGAGTCAAACGCAACGCCAGACGGGCCATCTTCAAGTGAAGTTTCAGATAGTACTGTGTCATCGAGTGTTGCTGACACGTCATCGAGCGTAGCAGCGCCATCAGTTAGCGCGACACCAGAATCATCATCTGACAGTGCTGTTGATTCGGCTTCAAGCGCGACTGCAGACAGCAGTGTTTCGTCGAGTGCGGTAGATACATCTGTCAGCGCAGTAACGCCATCGGCTAGTGTGGCGCCGGATATGTCAGATTCAGTGAGCGCTGGTATCTCATCAAATGTGACGTCAGATACAGCTGTGTCATCGAGTGTGACTGATACAGCTGTAAGTACAGCGACGTCATCGGTCAATGCGGCTTCTGAGACGTCAACAAAGACTAGCTCGGGTGTAGCCACATCAAATAAGACCGCTAGTGCCGATTCATCAAGTGCAGTTAATCCATCCGTAACAAACGTTAGTGATGTAACTGTTGCGAGTCCATCATCAGTTAGTTCGGTGTCAGAGGTGGTGGCATCAGCTAGTGTGACTGGCACAACGTCGGATGTAGCTAGTGCGACAGCAGATGGTGTAAACTCGCTAGTTGCTAATGCAGTACCTGTAACTGACCAAGTGACGACATTACAGCCAAATCAGGCGTTAGCTGCAACGATGCTACGCAATACGACTAATCTAGCTAATGGATTAACGACGGTGGTTGGGGG
>NZ_KQ970394.1:208998-216554 GCF_001579105.1 Weissella sp. DD23
GGTGTCACGAATGTCCCTTCAGCGTCACAAACAAGTCAAGTAACACGTTTCCTAGCAGGGGCGGCATCAGCAGCGACGGCAAATAACGTGGCGCAGGCCCAAGCAGCGTATACGGCATCAGCAACGGCAAACGTGGCTGCAACAGCAGCTAACGGTAGCGTAGCTAATGGACTCGATACAGGGGCGACGGTACAAGCTGGTACGGTGAACGCCACCGATGAGGCAACAACACATTTGCGAGATACACAGTTTGATACGGCTGCAAATCAGTTACCAGTAGTGGCGTCAATCCTGTCAACGTTATTGGCAGGTTTGGGTGGCTTGTTCTTCATGCTTTGGCGACGTCGCAAGGAGTCCTCGGTTGAGGAATCAGAACGTTTGGCAGCTGAAGACGATCAATTCTTTGCCGAAATTGACAAGATGAAAGATAACTGGAAGTAATCGTAAGCGATAAAGCATGGCCCATAATAATGGGTTGTGCTTTATTTTTGTAAGTAGCCCCCCTTTTCATTTGACATCAGAACCGGTAGAATAGGTCTTGTAATCTTAAAGATTTATGAGAATCCGAACATAGCGATTCTGAACGAAGGGGGAAGTTAAAATGGCACAACATTATGACACAATTATTCTCGGGGCTGGCCCTGGTGGGATGACCGCAGCAACGTACGCATCACGGGCGAACATGTCAGTTTTGATGATTGATCGCGGCATTTACGGTGGACAAATGAATAACACCGCTGAAGTTGAAAACTATCCAGGGTTCGAGTCGATTCTTGGCCCCGAATTGGCGGAAAAAATGTACGCATCGTCAACAAAGTTTGGTGCTGAGTACGCCTTTGGATCAGTCTTGCATGTTGAGGCGCAACACGATGGGACGTGGCATGTTGTAACAGACATGGATGACTATACGGCCAACACAGTGATTGTTGCGACTGGGGCTGCCAACGTTAAGCTAGCAGTACCTGGCGAAGATCAGTACACTGGTCGTGGGGTTTCATACTGTGCCGTCTGCGATGGGGCCTTCTTCCGTGGCCAACACGTCATTGTTGTCGGTGGTGGTGATTCCGCTGTTGAAGAAGCAACATACTTAGCAGGATTGGCTGACAAGGTAACCATCGTTCACCGTCGTGACAAGTTGCGCGCTCAAAAGATTTTGCAAGACCGCGCCTTTGCAAATGAAAAAATCGACTTCATTTGGAACACGGAAGTTGAAGAAATCATTGGTGATGACAAGAAAGTCACTGGTGTCCGTGTTCGCAATAACCAAACGGATGAAGTTTCTGAAATTGCGGCTGCCGGCGTATTCATCTATGTTGGTTTGACGCCTGTTTCAGAACCGGTCCAAGCATTGGGTATCACGGATGCCAACGGCTGGATTCACACAAATGATCGTATGGAAACAGCAGCGCCTGGTATCTTTGCTATCGGTGATGTTCGTGACAAGGAATTGCGTCAAATTACCACTGCAGTTGGGGATGCCGCAATTGCCGGTCAGAATGCCTTTTCTTACAACGAAAACTTTAAGATGGCCGCATCTGAAGTAACAGAATAACAATTAAGGAACTTGTTTCTGCAAGTTCCTTTTTATTTACCTAATTCGTTACCAAAATTCAGTAACATAGCGTAAAATGAATAAGAGCATTTTTGCTGATACGAAAGAAAGGGGTCCACATATGACGCAAGGAACTAAGATTATTGCCTCAGCTCACTACGTTCCAAGTGATATTATTACGAACGATGACTTGGCGGCAATCATGGATACGAACGACGCGTGGATTCAAGCACACACTGGTATTAAGGAGCGACGCATCTCATTGCAAGGTGAGAATACGTCCGATTTGGCAACGCAAGCAGCTCGCATGGCGTTGTCACAAACCGACCTTAAGCCAGAAGATATTGAACTAATCATCGTGACGACGTTTACGCCGGACGGATTAGCACCTTCAACGGCTGCGCTCGTACAGCGTAACTTGAAAGCTGAAGGGGCGTGGGCATACGATATTTCTACTGCGTGCTCAGGATTTGTCTTTGGTATGAGTACTGCAGACAAGTTTATCCGTTCAGGTGTTTACAAGAACGCATTGGTTATTTCAGCAGAAGTTAATTCGAAGATGATGGACTTTACAGATCGTACATCAACTGTCTTCTTCGGTGATGGTGCCGCTGCAATGGTGCTGGTTGCTGATGAAGAAGGCGGTATTGTGAAGGGTGAGGAAATGCATACCATTGGGGATGCTGAAGTTGTTCACTCTGGTCGCATCCAACCTTTGACAGAAATTTCTGCAGAAAACTACCCTAAGACGGATGCCTTCCATCAAGAAGGTCGCCAAGTCTTTGAAGAAGTTGTGCGCTTGATTCCAGATCACATTGTAAAGTTCTTGGGTGATCGTGATTTGACGCCAAATGACGTTGATTACTTTATTACACACCAAGCCAACTTGCGCATTATTGAGGCGATTGCTGAGGCGATTGACCAACCAATGGACAAGTTTGCCACGAATATTACAAAGTATGGAAACACGTCATCAGCCGGAATCGGTATTGGCTTGGATGAGCTGAACAAGAAAACTGATTTGACGGGTAAGCGAGTTCTGTTAACGGGATTCGGTGCCGGATTTACATACGGAAGTCTGTTGCTTGAATTCTAAAGTCTTATGAAAAGTAATGAACGTGTGCGTTTTTGAAACAAACACGTTCTTTTTTTATTCTTTAAAAATGCACCGGTTTTCATGAAAGTTTGTTAAAATAGTAACAGTTAATTATGACAGGAGGGGTCAGCTATGGACTATGAAGAAATGCTTGAGCAATTACGATCTGGCGAATTAGAAGAGTTCGTTTTGGAAGCAAAGGACTTCAAGGAATTTTACGAAGTTTGGCGTAATTACCCTTATCAGAACGCGATTCGTGGCGTTGCCGCACGTGGCGGGGTTGTCACGTATACGGCGAAGAATAAGGCCGAGTAGAATCATCGCCGCTTCCACTTATTCACAAAAAGTTCACAAAAGCCTAATGAAAAGGTAATGTAAGCGCTTGCGCAAAAGCTTCATACCTGCTAGAATTAACGACATAGAGTTGGTTAGAAAGATTTCGAAAGCGTATCTCATTTAGCCAAGTCAAAAATTATACAAAGATAGATATTTTTTAATCTAGAGGAGATTATCACCATGGAATCACGCGAATTTCACATTGTAGCCGAAACTGGTATCCACGCACGTCCAGCAACTTTGTTGGTACAAGCAGCTTCAAAGTTCTCATCAAACGTAACGTTGTCATACCAAGGTAAGGACGTTAACTTGAAGTCAATCATGGGCGTTATGTCATTGGGTGTTGGTCAAAACGCCGATGTTAAGATTTCAGCAGAAGGTGATGACGAAGCTGAAGCATTGGCTGCAATTGCAGAGACGATGTCAGCAGAAGGCTTGACTGACTAATTTTTAGTTAAAAATTTATTTGAACATTTACTTTGAGGGATAAGACGGCGATGGCAAAAGAAATTAAGGGGATTGCAGCATCAAACGGTGTTGCAATCGCAAAAGCATATAAGCTCGTTGATCCTGATTTGTCTTTTGATACTCGTACAGTAGACGATGTTCAAGCTGAGAAGGACCGCGTAGCAGCGGCCTTTTTAGCATCTAAGACAGATTTGGAACAAATTCGAGACAAGGCAGCAACTTCAATGGGGGCTGAAGAAGCTGAAGTGTTTACAGCACACATTATGGTGCTTGAAGACCCTGAGCTTTTGGGGGGCATTTCTGCTAAAATCGACAGCGACTCAGTTAACGCTGAAGCCGCGTTGAAGGAAACGGCAGACATGTACATTGGTATGTTTGAGGCAATGGCCGATGATAATCCATACATGGCTGAACGTGCCGCCGACATTCGAGATGTGACAAAGCGTGTGCTAAGTCACTTGTTGGGTAAGGAATTGCCAAACCCAGCCTTGATTAAGGAAGAAGTTGTGATTGTAGCGAAGGACATGACGCCTTCAGATACGGCTCAACTTGACCGTCAATACGTTAAGGGATTTATCACCAATGTTGGTGGACGCACAGCGCACGCAGCTATCATGGCACGTACGTTGGAAATTCCAGCGATTGTTGGTTCACAGGTTGCAACGGATGAAATTCAAGAAGGTGACATGGTCATTTTGGATGGACTTGACGGTGTTGCAATCGTTGACCCTTCAGATGAACAAGTCACAGAATACAGTGCCAAGGGTGAAAAGTACGCAGCGCAAAAGGCTGAATGGGCAACGTTGAAGAACGAAAAGTCTATTTCAGCTGATGGTAAGGAATTCTTGGTGGGTGCCAACATTGGTACGCCAAAGGACTTAACTGGTGTTGTGGATAACGGTTCAGAAGGAATTGGTTTGTACCGTACCGAGTTCTTGTACATGGATTCAAAGGAATTGCCAACTGAAGACGAGCAATTTGAAGCCTACAAGAAGGTTCTTGAGGGTATGGACGGTAAGCCTGTTACGGTCCGTACGATGGACATTGGTGGTGATAAGTATTTGCCTTACTTACCATTACCAGAAGAGGAAAACCCATTCTTGGGTTACCGTGCCATCCGTATTTCATTGGATCGTGATGACATTTTCCGTACTCAATTGCGTGCCTTGTTGCGTGCCTCTGTTTACGGTGACTTGTGGATTATGTTCCCAATGGTGGCAACGTTGCCAGAATACCGTGCAGCGCGTGATATCTTCAATGAAGAAAAGGCGAAGTTGCAAGAAGCTGGTGTACCAGTAGCCGATGATATCAAGTTGGGAATTATGATTGAAGTGCCAGCTGCAGCTGTTTTGGCTGATAAGTTTGCCCAAGAAGTTGATTTCTTCTCAATTGGAACCAACGACTTGATTGGTTACTCAATGGCGGCAGACCGTGGTAACGACAAGATTTCATACTTGTACCAACCATACAACCCATCAATTTTGCGTTTGATTAAGAACGTGATTGACTCAGCGCACAAGTACGGCAAGTTTGCTGCAATGTGCGGTGAGATGGCGGGTGATCCAATTGCCGTACCAGTGCTAGTTGGTATGGGCTTGGATGAATTCTCAATGTCAGCAACGTCTGTTTTGCAAACACGTTCATTGATGAAGCGTTTGGATACGACGAAGATGGCAGAATTGGCTGATAAGGCATTGGATGCTGAGACGAACGATGAAGTTATCGCGTTGGTTCAAGCTGCTGTACCAGCTGAATAAGAAGTAACGAGAAACCAGCTTTGTGGCGAGACTACTGATGTAGCGTCATGGAGC
The DNA here is from genome assembly GCF_001579105.1 of Weissella sp. DD23. NCBI lineage: Bacteria > Bacillati > Bacillota > Bacilli > Lactobacillales > Lactobacillaceae > Weissella > Weissella sp. DD23. The sequence goes on from NZ_KQ970394.1 coordinate 214,262, forward strand.
TGGTTTTGTGTTGTAGCTGATGTGAAGGGCTGTTTGCTATAATAAAAGCATATATGAAGGGCGGTGAAGCTGATGAGTCGACAACCAATCGTCGTTGCAAATTGGAAAATGAATAAGTTGCCAAGTGAGGCCGAGGGGTATATTCAGGAGGTTGCACCAAAGTTAGCCAAGTATCCGAACGTTGATACAGTATTGGCGGGGCAAGATGTATTATTGAACGCGATGGTATCGGCGGCCAAGGGGACATCGGTGTGCATCGGTGCTGAAAACGTGTATTGGGAAGATCGGGGTGCCTATACAGGAGAGACAAGTCCAGCTGCATTAGCTGATTTGGGGATCCAAGTGGTCATTATTGGCCACTCAGAGCGGCGGAATTATTTCCGTGAAACTGATGAAATGGTTAATCTGAAAACGTTGGCCGCGCTACGGAATGGCCTAATGCCGATTATTGCTATTGATGAGGCAGTCCAATTGGAGTCAGAAAACGATCACGCCCATTGGATTGTGAATCAAGTCGTTGAATCGCTAAAAGGGGTAGCGATAGCGGACCTAGGTCGCGTTATGCTGGCCTATGAGCCAACGGCAGCGATTGGATCTGGTCAGGCGATGGGGCCAGAAATTGCGCAAAAAAGTTTGCGGATTATTCGCCAGACAGTGGCTGATATGTTTGGTCAACCAGCCGCTGATCAGATGCGTATTTTGTACGGGGGTTCCGTTAAACCAACTAATGCCTATGAATTGTTAGCGCAACCGGACATTGACGGTGTCTTGGTGGGTGATGCGGCACTTGATGCCATGACGTTTATTGAGTTGGTTAGTCTAGCTGATCAAGCGAAGCGATCTTTGCAAAAAGAGGCGTGAAATATTCAGATTCCGTTACGGTTTGATTCACGAGTTAGCCGTACCTAAGCGATAAACTGATGTGTATAGATGAAATAATACACAATGAATCAGAAGCTTAGGGGGACATGAGTGATGTTTGAATTTATGACGAAGATTTTGTCAGATGGTAATTTTGTGAAAATCTATCTAACGTCAGGTGAGTCATTCATTTTGAATGAACTTGATGGTGAGGCAGAGGGTGTTATCTTTGGATCACGTGATGCTTCAGGGCGTAAGGTACGTTATGCAGTGACGGTTGCCGAAATTGCGGCAGTTCGCGAACACTGGTAAAAAGAAAAAAGACACCGCAGTTGCGGTGTCTTTTACTATTTAAGTGTATTTTGTTCAGGTTCAACCATCGTGACTGTGTCATCACTTGAGCTAGCCGGGTGGATACCAGCAGCAATTAACTTGTCATTAAAGTTATGTTGGTTGTCACGCGTGTTTGTCACGTGCGTATCAGCGCTTTGATAGGTGGTATGTTCAGTGGTTGGTGCTAGGCGCTCCATGGCATACGAGGCCCCAAATAGATAAAGTGGCACCGCAATTAATAATCCCATTAACCCCAAAATAGAAAATTTAATTTTTTTCATTTAAACGCAGCCTCCTTCTCGTTGGTATGCGTACTTACGTTTTAACTATGCATATAAAGTAACACGAGATTTCATGACATAGTGGACAGTAATGTAACAAATGCAACACGGAATAATTGCTACTATTTATCAGTAAGTGTTTCGTATACGGTTCGCACAATAATCGTAATAAAGGGCAATGAATTGCTACACAACGTGTGAATTATGTTACAATAAATGACAAGGGATATTCCCAGATAACTATACTTTTAAAACAAGTAAGGAGAAGACAACATGTCTGCAATTACTGATATTTACGCACGCGAAGTCTTGGACTCACGTGGTAACCCAACTGTTGAAGTTGAAGTTTACACTGAATTGGGTGGTTTCGGTCGCGGAATCGTTCCTTCAGGAGCTTCAACTGGTGTTAACGAAGCCGTTGAATTGCGTGACGGTGACAAGGGTCGTTTCTTGGGTAAGGGAACATTGAAGGCCGTTGAAAACGTTAACAAGGTTATCAAGGACAAGTTGGTTGGTATGGATGTTACTGACCAAGTTTTGTTGGACCGTACGATGATCGAATTGGACGGAACTCCAAACAAGGGTAAGTTGGGTGCCAACGCTATCCTTGGTGTTTCAATTGCTGCTGCTCGTGCAGCTGCTGACGAATTGGGAACGCCTTTGTACAACTACCTTGGTGGTTTCAACTCAAAGGTTTTGCCTACGCCAATGATGAACGTTGTTAACGGTGGAGCCCACGCGGACAACTCTGTTGACTTCCAAGAGTTCATGATCATGCCAGTTGGTGCAAAGACTGTTGCTGAAGCTATCCGTATGGG
>NZ_KQ970394.1:216574-220540 GCF_001579105.1 Weissella sp. DD23
CTATCCGTATGGGTTCAGAAACTTTCCACGCATTGCAAGCATTGTTGAAGGAATCAGGTCACTCAACTGCTGTTGGTGACGAAGGTGGATTCGCTCCTAACTTCGCCTCAAACGCAGAGCCATTTGAGTTCTTGTTGAACGCTATCGAGCGTGCTGGTTACAAGCCTGGTAAGGACATCGCCATTGCCTTTGACGTTGCCTCATCAGAATTCTACGACCACGAGAAGAAGATCTACACGTTGGCAGGTGAGCCTGATAAGAAGGAATACACGACTGACGAGTTCATCGACTACTTGGAGAACTTGGTAAACAAGTACCCTGTTGTATCAATCGAAGACCCTCTAGCAGAAGCTGAGAACTTGGATGATGAAGAGCAATGGGATAACTGGGTAAAGTTGACTGACCGTTTGGGCAAGAAGGTTCAATTGGTCGGTGACGACTTCTTCGTTACGAACACGAAGTTCTTGGCTAAGGGTATCGAAAAGGGTGCCGGTAACGCCATCTTGATCAAGGTTAACCAAATTGGTACTTTGACTGAGACTATGGAAGCTATCGAAATGGCTAAGGAAGCTGGTTACACGGCTATCGTTTCACACCGTTCAGGTGAAACTGAAGACACGACGATTGCTGACTTGGTTGTTGCTACGAACGCGGGTCAAATCAAGACTGGTTCAATGTCACGTACTGACCGTATTGCTAAGTACAACCAATTGATGCGTATCGAAGACTTGTTGACTGACAAGGTTGCTGAATACAAGGGTATCAACAGCTTCTACAACATCGACAAGACTGCTCGCGAAGCTATCGTTAACTACGAGCGCTAATCACGAGTTCGATCGAATAGATTGATTTAATTAAAGACGACACTAACTCGAATGAGTCAGTGTCGTCTTTTTTACGCGCGTTTCCTTTTTTAATGTGTATAATGTTAGAATACAATTAGAAAATGAAAAGAGGGGGACGAAATGGTCAAAGTGAGAGAACAGGATATTGCAACACTTTCATTGGGACTGCAACAGGGGAAGTTTAACAGTGTGGAACTAACGACGGCCTATCTTGAACGGATGGCATTTTTTAGTACGCCACCATTCAACGTTAACGCATTGGTCCTTGTTAATCCCGACGCCCTTGCTGAAGCAGAGACGCTTGATGGGGAACGGCAGCACGGTCATGTCCGTGGCCCGTTGCATGGGATACCAATTTTAGTGAAGGATAATATTGATGTTGCCGGGCTGCCGACAACCGCTGGTGCCTTGGCATTAACGAATAATGTTGCGACACAGGACGCCCAATTAGTACAAAAGTTACGCGAAGCAGGTGCCATCATTCTCGGTAAGACGAACTTATCAGAATTTGCGCATTTTAAGTCGGATATTGAACCTTCGGGCTTTTCAGTGGTGGGGGGTCAGACGATTAATGCCATCTTTCCAGACTTAACGCCAAGTGGCTCGAGCTCAGGATCTGGGGTCGCCGCTTCGCTGAGTTTGGCGGCTATTACAATTGGTACGGAAACAAATGGGTCTATTTTGGCACCTGCGCAAGCGAATAGTGTGGTAGGGCTGAAGCCAACCGTCGGGGCGTGGCCAGTAGTTGGCATTCTCCCATTGGCCCATTCACAAGATGCGCCTGGACCGATTGGTAGAACTGTGGCGGACGTTGCGACGGTCTGGCAAGCACTCGGTGGCGCAACGACTGCATCAGTCAGTGATGTGACAGTGTTACAGCCTGACGAAACCGATGTGTTGGCACAACATGTTGTCAATCAAATGATGGCCAACTTAACGAGCTTTACGTTTAAACGGTACGACGCGGTATTGCCACCGTCTGACGAGGCTGCCGAATATCAACGATTGTTATTTGAATTTAAGCACGACTTGGATGAATATTTGCGGGAACGGGGCCGTAACCAATCATTGACTGATATCATTGCATATAACAATGCTGATTTGGCGACACGTGCACCATTTGGTCAAAATTTGTTGCTGGCTGCCGAATCAACCACCGGCGACCTTAGTTCGCCCGTCTATCAAGACGTTGATCGACGGGCACGCAATTATGCCACAACGAGCCTTGAAAAATTGCTGACAGCAAGTGACGTTGTTGTCGGTGCTGACTTTAGGTTGGTTGATTTTGCTGCTGTGGCGGGGTATCCAAGTATTAGTATCCCATTCGGCCAATTTGGGGATGTTACATTTGGCGGGTTAGCAAGCATCATTGCAGTTGCCCGGCCACATGAAGAGGCTAAGCTACTGACGTTCGCTCGGGCGGCTGAAGAAATTGGTCAACGCGTTATCCCAAGTCTAGGTGAAGGATCCGAAACAATGGCTTGGCAAAGGGATTAGCTTTTGGTGAAAACAAGGATGTCATGAGTGAAATCATGACATCTTTTTTTGGTGCTTTTATTCAGACACCTATTACTTCAGGTGCTATACTAATTGGTGATAAAAAATAAGGAAGTAAGCATATCATGCAAGAGAGTCAAAGCGGTTTGAAGCTATGGTTGTCGATGACGGCGGTCGGGTTGTTCACCTTTATGAGCACCTTGGACGGCTCAATCGTCAACATTGCATTGCCAGTTATGTCTAAGGAAATGAATATTCCCATGAACCAGGCAACGTGGACAGTCTCAATTTATTTAATTGTTATTTCAGGATTGTTGGCGTTGTTTGGTAATTTGGGTGATCAACTGGGCAAGATTAAGATTTTTAGAATTGGAACGGTTGTCTTTACCCTTGGTTCTGTCTTGGCGGGAATTGATTTAGGTTTGCCATTTTTGTTATTTGCCCGTTTCGTACAAGCTGTCGGGGCTTCGATGACCATGAGTAATTCATTCGGTATTACGACAACGCTTGCGCCACAAAATTTGCGTGGCCGTGCGATGTCGTTTATCGCTGCGTGGGTGTCACTTGGTTCTATTTTGGGACCAGCCCTTGGTGGTATGTTGCTGCAAAATTTGAGTTGGTCATACATTTTCTGGATCAACGTCCTAATTGGCATTATCGCGATTGTTGCGGGTGCATTCTTGCTACCAAAGTCTTCTAAGCAAGGCGTGAAGCCAGAAATTGACTGGTGGGGTGCCATCTCACTCTTCTTGTTTGTCGCTATCTTGTTCCTAGGCTTCAATATTGCCCAAGTGCAAGGTTTCTTAGCTCCTGTACCGGTGGTGACAATTATTATCGCAATTATCTTCTTTGTTTTGTTCGTGCGTCACGAGCTACATGCAGAGAAGCCACTGCTTGATTTGACGATTTTTAAGTCAAAGTTGTTTACGATTAGTTTGATTACGGCCTTCTTGGTCTTTGTAACGAACTTCTTTATTAATGTGTTGATGCCGTTCTACCTTGAAAACTTGCGTGGGTTGAGCACGGGTACCTCGGGTATGTATATGCTCTTGTGGCCAGTTGCAATGTTGGTATTTTCAGCGGTTTCTGGTACTTTGGCTGATAAGATGGATCGTGAATATGTAACTTTATTTGGTTTGACGGTCTTAGCAGTTGTAATGTTTAGCTGGTTCTTTGCTGGTGCCAACACACCAATGCTAGTGGTTGGTCTGCTATTGGCTGGTTCAGGATTCGGAATGGCTTTCTTCCAGTCACCAAATAATGCCTTGATTATGTCAAATGCGCCACAAGATAAGCTGGGTGTGGCAGGTTCACTAAATGCCTTAGCACGTAACTTGGGAATGATTACAGGTACGACATTGGTAACTTCTGTCTTATACGCAGTCATGAGCGCACAGCTTGGTACATCAGTTACAACGTATCCTGCTAAGCATCCGGAAGCGTTTGTAGCCGGTATGCACGTTGCATTTGCAGTCGCAGGTATTTTGCTCGTCATTGCGTTTATCATGACGTATTACCGCGTTTGGATGCGTCGCCGTGAGAAGCGCGCCTAGCTAATTATTACGATGATAAAAAGTCACGAGATGTTCGATAGTCGAATGTCTCGTTTTTTGTTGAGAGACAG
>NZ_KQ970394.1:220698-221228 GCF_001579105.1 Weissella sp. DD23
ACAATGTACAACGTATTGTTGACAGCGATGATTGTCGTTGGCGTGTTAATTATTTTGGCAGTGTTGATGCAACCATCTAAGCAACAAGATGCTTTGTCTGCCTTGTCAGGTGGTGGCGGCGATTTGTTCGCAACGCAAAAGGCACGTGGGTTCGAGGCAGTGATGCAACGAATCACGGCTATTCTTGGAGCAATCTGGTTTATTTTGGGATTGGCACTAGTTTACCTATCTTCACACTAAACACAAACAGCGCTACTGACCTCTCGTGACTTGTTGCGAGGGGTCTTTGATTATATAGAAGAGTGAGATTTTAATGGACGCACAAAAATTACAGGACCAATTATTTGGTTTCCTAAAGGCGAATCCAACCCAAGCCTATCCAGCACAAACGTTGGTCGATGGTTTACGCTTGGATGACGCAAATGCCTTTACAAAGGTTGTTCAAGCTTTAGCAGCTTTGGAACGTGCCGGCAAAGTGAAGGTTAATGATGAAGGCGCATTCCAATATGACGCCGATAAGGAAGGTGTTA
>NZ_KQ970394.1:221412-228421 GCF_001579105.1 Weissella sp. DD23
CGCCGATAAGGAAGGTGTTATCGGAACGTTCAAGTCTAATGATAAGGGCTTTGGTTTCGTGCACTATGATGATAAGGCTGAAGATGTCTTCGTTAACCCTGACAACACAATGTTCGCCGTACAAGGTGATGAGGTTCGTGTGAAGTTGTTGAGTAAGGGTGACACTACGAGCGGTCGCGGGCCAGAAGGTAAGGTTGCCGAGATTATTACGCACGCCCGTGAGCACGTGGTTGGTGAGTTTAAGCTGGGCTCAGAATACAAGGGTTACGTTGGTAGCATCCGCTTGACGGACAAGAAGTTTGCGTCATTTGAATTCCTAGTTAAGGAAGGTGGCGTGGCAGCGACTGACGGCGAGATTGTGATGGCGACGATTGATCAATATCCATCAGCAGTTGCCCCAAAGCGTTTCACGGGTGCGATTACTGAGAAGATTGGTTACAAGGATGAGCCTGGGGTTGATATTCTACAAATCGTGTACAACCACGATGTGCCACACGTTTTCCCAGAAGCTGTCCTAGAACAAGCGAACAAGATTCCAGAAGACGTACAAGATGCTGAACGTGAAGGCCGTGAAGATATTACGGACCAACCATTGGTTACGATTGATGCGATTGAATCAAAGGACTTGGACGACGCGGTTGTTGTCTGGAAATTGCCAAATGGTAACTTCCACCTTGGTGTTCACATTGCGGACGTTTCTCACTATGTTGTTGAAGGCACACCGTTGGATGAAGAGGCCTATAACCGTGGTACGTCAGTTTACTTGACGGACCGAGTTATCCCAATGTTGCCACGCAATATCTCAAATGGTATTGCGTCATTGAACCCTGGTGTGGATCGTTTGGCGATGTCAGCTGAAATGGAATTCACCCCAGCTGGTGACTTGGTTAACCACCGTTTGCACACATCAGTGATGCGTTCGCATGCCCGTATGACTTACAAGGCAGTTAACGCTATCTTGGCTGGTGATGAGGAAACTCGTTCAGAATACAGCGACTTAGTGCCAATGTTCGAAGAAATGGAACAATTGCACAACGCCTTGGCTGCAAAGCGTACAGAACGTGGGGCAATTGAATTTGATGCGCCAGAAGCTAAGATTATTGTCGATGAGACGGGTAAGCCAACGGACATTGAATTGCGTGAACGTGGTTTGTCTGAACGTATGATTGAGTCATTCATGTTGGCAGCGAATGAAACTGTTGCCATGCACTTTGACCAAGCCAACGTGCCATTCTTGTACCGTATTCACGAAACGCCGGATGCTGATCGCGTCCAAAATTTTGTGGACTTCGTGAAGGCCCTCGGTGCACCGGTTAAGATCGATCCCGAAAACATCAAGTCAACTGATTTGCAAGCCATCCATAACTTCTTCTTGGATCGTCCAGAAGAACAAATGGTTTCAACGATGATGTTGCGTACGATGAAGCAAGCCAAGTATTCAGACCAACCATTGGGTCACTTTGGTATCGGCGCTGAGTACTACACGCACTTTACGTCACCAATTCGTCGTTACCCTGATTTGACGGTTCATCGTTTGATTAAGTGGTATGAGAAGAATGGTTTGGGTGAAGAAGCGCAAGCTAAGTACCGTGATCAGTTGGCTCAAATTGGTGAAGACACTTCTGTTCGTGAACGTCGTGCGGTTGACACAGAACGTGATACGGATGCCATGAAGAAGGCCGAATTTATGGCTGACAAGGTTGGCGATGAATTCGAGGCAGTCGTTAATGGTGTCTTGAAGTTCGGTATGTTTGTGTCATTGGAGAACACGGTTGAAGGGTTGATTCACACATCAAACTTCACGGATGATCAATATGTTTACGACGAGGCCCACATGGCCTTGATTGGTCGTCGTTTCCACCACATCTATCAAATTGGACAACCTGTTAAGGTACGTTTGGTTCGTGTGGATAAGGAACAATCAGCGTTGGACTTTGTGTTAGTTGATCCTGATGCTGCGCCAATCACGGATATTAAGGTACCTGAGGACCGTCGTGGTGCCTTTGGTGGTCGTAACCGTGGTGAACGTCGTAGCAACGACAAGAATAACCGCTCAAGCAAGGGTGGTAAGACGCACAACGGTGGAAAGCCATTTGGTGCGAACACCGACCGCAAGCCAGAATCAAAGCACCAAAACACAAACCGTAAGGGCCGACACTAAGAAGATCATAGAGTGGTGGTTTTCTCGTGAAACAAGAAAACCATCTAAACGGAGAAAAGCTTTAGGAGGTCATTATGGCCAAGAAGAAGTCAAATAACGATGGTGCACTTGCAACCAACAACAAGGCGAAGTACAACTACTTTATTGGTGAGACGTACGAAGCGGGTATTGAACTAACCGGAACGGAAATTAAGTCGGTCCGGGCAAGTAAGATTACGATTGCTGATGGGTTTATACAGGTGCGTGATGGGCAAGCTTGGCTAGATAATGTGCATATCAGTCCGTTTGAACAGGGAAACCGGTTTAACCATGAGCCATTACGTAGCCGACGTTTGTTACTCCACAAAAATGAAATTAAAGCGCTTGGTGAAGCTACGGCGCAACAAGGTAAGACAATCGTGCCGCTGCGAGTTTATTTAAAACATGGTTTCGCAAAGGTATTGATTGGGGTTGCAACGGGTAAGCATAATTACGATAAGCGTGAGACAATTAAAAAGCGTGATCAGGAACGCGATTTGCGTCGTAATCTGAAAGTTCGCTAAAAAAAATGAGCCGATATTACTAATATCGGCTCATTTTTTGCATAGTTTTGATAAGTAAAGCGCTATAATGGGGGTGTTTTAGAACAATTATTTTTGGGGGAAAAGAAAATGAAGATTAATAAAGATTTAGCATATGGGGCAGATGCGTTACAAAAATTAGATATTTACGAGCCGGAAAGTGACGCAATTGCCGATATCGTCCTTGTTCATGGTGGCGGCTGGTGGCAAGGTGATAAGCGTAAGGAGGATGAACTGGCCAGTGCGCTTGTCGCGGCAAACTTTCGCGTTGCAGCGATTAATTATCGTTTAGCGAATGGTGCGACGGGCGAGAATATCTTTCCCACTCAACGGACTGATGCGGTTACAGCGGTAAAGTGGCTTGTTGCAAATGAAAATTTCCGGTTAGATAAGCTAGTTATGTGGGGTGCCTCATCTGGTGGTAATATCGCCTTAGAGGCCGCGCAATTATTAGCAACGCCAACGGTCTCATGGTCAGGATTAAATGATTTAGCCGGATTCATGGCAACGCATCCTGACGTCGTGGGTAAGCAACTAATTATTGGGGCTGATGTGAAGTCAAAAGATATCGATCAAGATGGTGAAAACCAAGCCTACTATAAGTGGTTAGTTGATAATCTAACAGCAAATGGACAAGTACCATATGAAACGGCAACCATTTATGATCGGTTAACACCCGCAACGAAACCGGTCTTTATTGCAAATTCGATGACTGAGTTAGTGCCAGTTGGCGAAGTTGCGACCTTAATGAATCGCTTAATCACATTAGGGGTCGGGGTTGAAACCTTGGTTTTGCCAGGTGGACGTCATGGTGAAGGGTATATGGTTGATGCTTTGCCGGCTTCAATCGCCTTTGTGATCCGTGTGTTGGACTTGAGGGCAGCGTCATGAGTGAGACACAAAATTCACAGTCGATTACGGTCTCATTAGGTGCTTTTTCATTTGTCACGGCTTTATCTGGGGCGAGTGTGACACTGGCTTTGCCACGCATGGCACGTGCATTTGACGTTAGTGCATCCTTAAGTACTCAGGTTGTACAAGTTGGCCTCATTACGACGGTTGTCTTCTTGGTCATGTTTGGTCACGCGGGTGACGTTTTTTCGAAAAACGCGGTCTACCGAGCTGGTGGCTGGGTGTTTATTATGGGCTCGCTCTTAACTGGTATCGCACCTAATTTTATTGGTGTGTTAGTTGGTCGCTTTGTGCAAGCGGTGGGTTCAGCGATGGTCATGGCGAATGCGATGGGTATCATTAACGAACACTTTGCTGACAAGGAACGCGCCAAGGCACTGGCTTATAATTCCATGTTTATCTCGGTTGGGTCAATTTCAGGTCCTGCCGTTGGTGGCTTAATTACATCGATTTTGTCATGGCGATGGATCTTTTTACTAAACGTACCGGTCGCCGTCGCGATTATGTTCTGGGCGAAGGGGGCCTTTCCTCGGCCGCGACTAACCTGGGCTGATATTCGTGAACAAGCGCGACGTGTTAACTGGTTAGGACAATTAATTTTTTCAGTCGGTGTCGTTTTAATGTTCAGTAGTGGTTGGATTACATTGCCAGGACTGAACCAATTCACAAATATGATGGTCTTTCTGGTCGGTGGTGGAATCGTCACGGCGTTATCATTCTTGCAGGATGATTTTGCACCGTCACCTTGGATTGACCCACAAGTCTTACGGAATATCACCTTCTTAACGTCAACCAGCGTGTTATTCTTGGCCATGTTCGTTAATTCCTTTTCTAACATCTTGTTGCCGTTCTATCTACAGGATTACTTACCGTTTTCCCCGGGCGTGAGTGGTTTGATTGTTGCCGCCCAATCTGTCGTGATGTTATTGCTATCACCGTTTGTTGGTCGATTAGCATCAACGCCTGAACGACGGCCGCAACTGGTGACAATTGGCCTAGCCATGTTGTTAGTGTCGCAAATTGGTTATGCTTTCTATGGTGGCCAGAGTGGCTTAGGCTACGTACTGTGGCCAATTATTCTAAACGGGGTGGGAATGGCATTTACCTTAACGCCTAACAATTCGATTACGATGGGGTTGGTATCACCGAACCTGGCTGGTGTTGCCGGTTCGATGAATTCATTATTCCGGACAATTGGCATGGCGGTCGGTATTAGTTTTGCGACAAACTTCCTGTATGCACAACTACCAGGCGTTAAGCACATCACGCGTGGACTAGGCACAACCTACCTGCACGCAAGTCGGATTGTCTTTTATGTCGCAGTCGGTGCGTCGCTGATCGCACTTATCATAAATGTTTGGCGGACAGCGACCAGTAAATCGGAAATGTGAGCAAATCTGACATCACACAACATCTTTTTTCTGAATGAGAGTAAGATATTAGCATATAGAATAATATGGGTGATTTAGGAGGATTTCGTCATGCGCAAATGGCTGACCGGCCTGGTAGTGCTAGTTGCGACCGTCATGGGGATGACAGTCGGCGGGCAAACGATGCATGCAGCATCGCATTACACGATTACAACGGATACGACGTTCCCACCATTTGAGTTTCAAACCCAAGGTGGGGATTATCGTGGTATCGACATGGATATGCTGAAGGAAATTTCGAAGCGCGAACACTTTACGTATACGTTGAAGCCAATGAGTTTTAACGCGGGTGTACAAGCGGTTCAGGCAGGCCAAGTTGACGGTATCTTGGCGGGTATGTCGATTACGGATGAACGTAAGCAAACGTTTGATTTTGGTACACCATACTACAAGAGTGGTATCGTTATGGCAGTTGCTAACAAGTCTAAGGTGGATTCACTGAAAGACTTGAAGGGTAAGACCGTGGCAGCCAAGACGGGTAGTTCTGGCGCGATGTATGCGCAACGAATGGCCAAAAAGTACGATTTCAAGATTACCTACTTTAATGATTCAAACACGATGTACAATGATGTCATCATCGGTAACACCGTGGCGGCTTTTGAGGATCAGCCAGTAATGGCCTATGCGATTCAACAAGGCACAAAGATGAAAATTGTGACGGACCCAGCTGATGGTAATTGGTACGGCTTTGGGGTTAAGAAGGGCACTAATGCAGCGTTGCTAAAGGATTTCAATGCTGGTTATGCCAAGTTGGTCAAGGATGGCACTTACGATAAAATCGTTAACCGTTACCTTGGTGAAGGTGGGTACAACTACAAGGAAAATGCAGCTGCTAAGTCGGCTGCTGACCAATCTATTTGGTCGTTGATTAAAGAAAACAAGGCGGCTTTGCTTGATGGATTGATTAAGACGTTGCAATTAACAATTGTTGGTATCATCTTGGCAGCTCTTTGGGGTGTGCTACTTGGTGTGATGGGTGTTGCGCCAAGTAAGCTTATCCGAGGCTTATCATCAGTTATTATCTACATCTTCCGTGGTTTGCCAATGCTAGTTTTGGCCTTCTTTATTTATATTGGAATTCCTAATTTGACCGGCCAGAAGATTCCAGCCTTTACAGCTGGTGTCATTACGCTGATTTTGAATGAAGGTGCCTATATCGGGGCGTTCGTGCGTGGTGGCTTTAAGTCAGTTGATCCGGGTCAGCTAGAAGCTGCTCGGTCACTTGGTATGCCATATGGTAAGGCAATGCGTAAGGTTGTGATGCCACAAGGAATTCGTTTGACGATTCCTAGTTTCATTAACCAATTTATTATCACGTTGAAGGATACATCAATTTTGTCAGCAATCGGAATTATTGAACTGACACAAACGGGTACGTTGATCATTGCACGTAACCTCCAAGGGTTCAAGGTCTGGTTAATGATTGCTGTTTTGTACTTGATTGTCATCACGTTGTTGACGTGGTTATCTAACTGGGTAGAAAAGAGGATTAACTAATGGCAGCGATTGTTGAAGTGAAGGATGTTCACAAAAGCTACGGTAAAAACGAGGTCTTGAAGGGCATTAGTTTGGACGTTGCAGAAGGCGAAGTGGTTGTTATGATTGGACCATCTGGTTCAGGAAAGTCAACTTTCTTGCGTTCGCTTAATAAGTTGGAAGAAATTAATTCTGGTCAAATTAAGATTAATGGTTGGGATTTGGTTGACCCAAAGAACAACATTGATAAAACACGCGAAACGATTGGCATGGTGTTCCAACACTTTAACTTGTTTCCACATTTGACGGTGTTGGAAAACATGATGTTGGCCCCAGTTGAAGTAGGTAAGCAAAGCAAGGCTGAAGCTGAACAGACGGCCCGTAAGTTGCTTGATCGGGTTGGCCTAGCTGATAAGGCGGATGTTAAGCCGAACACTTTGTCGGGGGGACAAAAGCAACGTGTAGCGATT
>NZ_KQ970394.1:228441-229765 GCF_001579105.1 Weissella sp. DD23
GGGGGGACAAAAGCAACGTGTAGCGATTGCACGTGCGTTGGCCATGAATCCAAAGATTATGCTGTTTGATGAGCCAACGTCAGCCCTTGATCCCGAAATGGTTGGGGATGTATTGGCTGTTATGAAAGAACTTGCGGAAGAGGGGATGACGATGATTGTCGTGACCCACGAAATGGGCTTTGCCAAGCAAGTTGCTGATCGGGTTGTTTTCTTCGCTGATGGTTATATTCGTGAAGAAGGCACGCCTGAGGAAGTCTTTAATAACCCTCAAGATGAGCGCACACGCGACTTCTTGAATAAAGTTTTGAATGTCTAATGAAAAATCCCGCTGGTCATTGTTGTGACCGCGGGATTTTATTATTCCGTAAATTTCAAACCGACAGCGGCGGCTAAGATGATGGCGATAAATAGAAGAATACGTTTCCAATCGCGTGATTCGCCGTAAAAAAGCATACCAACCAGGGTACCACCGACTGTACCAATGCCAGTCCAGACAGCATAGGCCGTACCCAATGGAATATCACGAATCCCCAGTGAGAGTAGTGATAGACTAAACCCGAAGCTAATGAGTAGCCCAACGATGGCCGACCAGTGCCGGCGACGGTGCCATTCATTCATCATGACGACACCACTGGTTTCGCCAAGTCCAGCTAAAATAATAAATAACCAAGCCATTATGCGTCCTCCATTAATTTCAAACCAATAACCCCGAAGAGTAGGGCCGCAATTAAGCCCAATTGCACGACACCGAGTGATTCACCATAGAACGCCCAGTTGGCAATGATGGTCGCGACGGTACCAAGACCAACAAAAATGGCGTAGACTGTGCCGACAGGTAATTCATCACTTGCCTTAAGTAGCATGAAGAAAGAGGCAATCAGGGCGAAAATGGTTAACCCAGTCATCCAAATATTGTCGGCGTGTTTCATCCCCAACACCCACATGGGTTCAAAAACCACTGCAGCGGCCACCTTTAGCCACGGATTTCGTAATAAAGTCATCATATTTCCTCCTTTGGCCGCATCAATAGAAAAGCCTGGGAGTTAGCGGCATATGTCGTTAACTCCCAGGCTTTTGTCCTTCCGTGTACGTGCGAGCACGCGGTCGCTCTTGGACCAGACCACAGTAACTGTGCGGAACCCTAGCGACGCTTTTGATGCGATTTAATTGATGTCCCAAGTGTAACAAATTGGGAATGGCTTGGCAAACCGGGCTTTAATTCGCGATATGACGATCCAAGTAGCGGTTCACGACCAGTCATGAAAGTGAACCAAGGCGCCGTTCGACCACTCGCAATGAATTGCCAGCGGTCCAGAAATGCCGT
>NZ_KQ970394.1:230276-234579 GCF_001579105.1 Weissella sp. DD23
GAGCACTTTTATCAAGAATTTTTAAACGATTACCAGTTTGTCCCATTTCTCCGGTAATATAGTATGCAATAGTCCCCAATTCGTTGGTGACCAGACTCATGCCTGTTGCGGCATGGGTGACTTGTGTTAGATATAATTCACGCATGTGGGCACCCCCTTAGCCCTATTATATAGTTAAACCAAATAAAATGTGAGGCATAACCATGGCAGATTTAACCGACACCGACTGGCTGCAACCTTTGACTGAGCGATTAGGGCAGTCGTATTTTGATGCAGTCCAGCAATTTTTAAAAACAGTTTATGCGAGTGGGGCAGTTTATCCAGCTCGTGAGAATGTTTTCGCCGCTTATCGGGCAACACCACTCAGCCAAGTGAAGGTCGTTATTCTTGGGCAAGACCCATATCCGAATCCAGATCAGGCACAAGGCCTTAGCTTCTCGGTGCCTGCCGGCATGGCATTACCAAAGTCACTTGTGAATATCTACAAAGAATATGTCACCGATTTGAATCAGCCAGCACCACGGACGGGTGATTTGCACGCCTGGGCTGAGCAGGGCGTGCTTTTACTGAATACAGTCCTAACAGTGCCCGCTCATCAGGCAAATGGGCATGCTGGTAAAATTTGGGAACCATTGACCGACGCCACCATTAGTTTGGTTGCCCAGCAATCGCAACCAACCGTTTTTATTCTGTGGGGAAAACCAGCGCAAAAGAAGGTCCCGCTAATCACGGGTCCAAATAACTTGATTTTGCAGGCACCACATCCAAGCCCGTTGTCAGCCTATCGTGGGTTCTTTGGGTCACGCCCGTTCTCACAAGCGAATGCCTTTTTAGAGGCCAATCAGCAACAACCAATTCGGTGGTAATGATTTCTGTGTGAAAAAAATCACAAAAATTGTCACTTTTGACTAGTAAACAAAAGCGATATTTGTCATAATAAGGTTGTAATAAAAAACGCTATCAAGCTATAAAAAAACGGAGGTTTTCCATCATGGAACTCTTTGAGCAATTGTCATCACAAATTAAGGGCCAAGGTAAGACTTTGGTATTCCCAGAAGGTGAAGATGTACGTATTCAAGGCGCAGCAGTTCGTTTGGCTGCGGAAGAATTGGTAAAGCCAATCTTGTTGGGAAGCAAGGCAGCTATCGAAGCGACTGCGGCAGCAAACAACTTTGATTTGTCAGGTTTGCAAATCATTGATCCTGCAGAATACCCAGCAGATGCACGTGAGAAGATGGTTGATGCTTTGGTTGAACGTCGTAACGGTAAGACGGATGCGGCAACTGCTTCAAAGTGGTTGGAAGATGTTAACTACTTCGGTACGATGTTGGTTTACCTTGAAGTCGCTGATGGTATGGTTTCTGGTGCAACGCACCCAACTGGGGACACAGTTCGTCCAGCTTTGCAAATTATCAAGACGGCCCCAGGTTCATCACGTATTTCAGGTGCCTTCGTGATGCAACGTGACGACGAACGTTACATCTTTGCAGATGCAGCGATTAACATCGATATCGATGCCCAAACAATGGCTGAAATTGCTGTGCAATCAGCTAACACGGCCAAGGTCTTTGGAATTGATCCAAAGGTTGCAATGTTGAGCTTCTCAACGAAGGGATCAGCTAAGGCCCCACAAGTTGATAAGGTTGCTGAAGCAACGCAATTGGCTAAGACGGCTGCACCTGAATTGGCTATCGATGGTGAGTTGCAATTTGATGCAGCGTTTGTTGAATCAGTTGCAGCTGCTAAGGCCCCTGAATCAGAGGTTGCTGGTCACGCGAATGTCTTTGTCTTCCCAGATTTGCAATCAGGTAACATTGGTTACAAGATTGCGCAACGTTTGGGTGGCTTTGAAGCAATCGGACCTGTCTTGCAAGGTTTGGCAAAGCCAATTTCAGACTTGTCACGTGGTGCAAATGAAGAAGATGTCTACAAGGTAGCCATCATCACGGCTGCACAAGCTTTGGCATAATGATTAAATAATAACTAGAAACGCAAATTTGCCACGTGCAAGTTTGCGTTTTTTGTTGCCCTGAAACGGTCAGTTGACTCCCTTTTTCACCTGTAATATGCCTGTTAAAAATGGTATACTTGACATTATGAGATTAACAGTAAACACAGTTGAAGAAACACAAACGCTAGCGGCCCGACTAGCAAAACTGGTTCAACCGGGTGATACAATTTTGTTGAATGGTGATCTGGGTGCTGGTAAGACAACCTTTACACAAGGTTTGGCGCGGGCGCTTGGTATCCGTCGTCCTTTGAAAAGCCCAACTTTTACACTAGTACGCGAGTATCAAACTGAAAACTTTCCCCTCTATCATTTAGACGTCTATCGTTTAGGTGAAGAGGGTGGCGGTGATGAATTAGGTTTGGCAGAATACTTCGGTGGTGAAGGAGTCGCATTAATCGAGTGGTCAGAGTTTATTCAATCAGAATTGCCTCAAGATGTGCTCATCATTGATTTGGCACGCCTTGACCAGGATGAGACGGGACTATTACGGACGATATCAGTGCGAGCTACCGGGCCTCGTTCAGAAGCTATTTTAGCTGCTTTGGAGAAATAACATGGAATTAATGATTCGACCAGCTGAAGGTCGTGATGCCGAAAAGTTGCTGGCGTTGCTACATCAATTACAGACAGAATCGACAACTTTTATGGTTGCGCAAGATTTAGAAACGATTGATGGGGTTACTGAGGCGGATAATATCAGTTTTCTGCAAGCAACCACGAATAATATTATTTTAGTGGTTGCTAGTGATGAAGACGATTTGTTTGGTTTGATTTCGGCGGCTGCGATTCCAGGCAAGCCACGCGAAGTTGAAGTCGGCGTCGCCGTATTGGCAGCATACCAAGGATTTGGCCTTGCACAAGCACTGATTGATGAAATGCTGACTTGGGCTCGCGAGTACAGTACGGTTGATGTCATTCGTTTAACCGTTCAAAGTCATAATGCGCCAGCAATTCATATTTACGAAAAGGTGGGCTTTACCCGCGTACCTAATTCGGAAACGTTGGTAGAAAATAGTGTGGGCGAACAGGTGCCAGCGTTTGATATGCTGTTAAACTTGAAGTAAATAATGGGGTGCACGATTTATGAATTTTGTCGCAATGGACTTTGAAACCGCGAGTGCCCAACGCCATAGTGCTGTTTCAATGGCACTTGTTGTTGTACGTGACAACATACTCGTGGATGAATTTTATACACTAATTAAGCCGGAATCGTATTTTGATGCCCGAAATACTAAAATTCACGGCATTACGGAAGCTGATGTTGTTGATGCGCCAAAGTTTCCAGAAGTATGGGAACAGATTAAGCAGTTTTATACCGCTAATCAACTTGTCATCGCGCACAATGCACCGTTTGACAACGGGGTACTACGTGAGACATTAGGCCACTATGGCATTTCAGCCCCACATTACCTGTCATTAGACACGGTGCGGACGTCACGCAAGTTGTATCCACAGCTACCAAATCACAAGCTGAACACGGTAGCCGATGCCTTGCAAATTGATTTGAAGCACCACCACAATGCCTTAGATGATACCGTTGCAGCGGCTCGAATTTTGGTAACGCAAGCCGAACAGTTTGGGGTCGATCCTTTGAAGCAACTGGTTAAGGTAATTTAACGAGGAAAATAAGAGAGATGAACACAAATGAACTTATAACAGCCTTTCCAGGGCTAGACATTCGTCAACATGTGGCTTTATCTGCGTACACGAATACGCGTGTGGGCGGTGAAGCTGATTTGGTATTTTGGCCCCGGACGGTCGCTGAGTTACGTGAAGTGGTTGCTTATGCAACTGCACATGACGTACCGATGACGGTGTTGGGCAATGCCTCAAACTTGATTATTACAGACGATGGGTTGCGCGGCCTCACGATTTTCGTGACGAAGCTGAATGAGGTGGCCGTGTCAGGCAACCGCATTAAGGCAACCGCTGGGGCAACCATTATTGATGTTACGCAAATTGCCCGTGAGCACAGCCTGGCTGGGATTGAATGGGCCGCTGGTATTCCTGGTTCAGTCGGTGGTGCGGTCTTCATGAATGCGGGCGCATATGGTGGCCAAGTTGATGGGTGGCTTGAATCAGCTGAAGTCATCACACCAGCTGGTGAAATCAAAAGCTATAGCAATGCCGACTTGCAGTTCAGCTACCGTCATAGTTTGGTCCAAGATACAGGCGATGTTATCATTTCGGCAACGTTTAAGCTCCAACCAGATGATGGGGCAGCAATTGAAGCACGTATGGAAGACTTTAATCAAAAGCGAGCTAGCAAGCAACCATTGGAGTTTCCATCGT
>NZ_KQ970394.1:234712-240978 GCF_001579105.1 Weissella sp. DD23
CTTCAAGCGTCCAGAAGGCTACTTCGCGGGTAAGTTAATTATGGATGCTGGCCTACAAGGCTTCCAAATTGGGGGTGCCCAAGTTTCAACTAAGCACGCTGGGTTCATTGTTAACCGCGGTAACGCAACGGGTTCAGATTACGTCAATGTGATTAAGCACGTACAAGCGGTGGTTAAAGAGAAGTTTGGGGTTGATTTGGAAACTGAAGTTCGTATTTTGGGTAACTAATGAATTGAATTAAGGGAGGAATTATGGAACTATTACAAACCATTGTGGGGCTAACCTCATTGGTGGTCATCGGTAATATTTTGTCGCATTTCCTCAAACGTGTGCCGGTCAGTTTGATCCAAATCAGTTTGGGTCTGCTGGCCGCTTTGTTTTTAAATGTACACATTGAATTAGATACAGAATGGTTTTTGCTATTATTTATTGCACCATTGCTGTATTCAGACGCCTGGCGATTTCCGAAACGAGAACTTTGGGAGTTGCGCGGTGCGATCTTTGGAAATGCTATTTTACTAGTCTTTTTAACGACCATTCTGGGGGGCTTTATTATTTATGGCCTCGTCCCAGAGTTACCGTTGCCGGTCGCATTTGCGATTGCCGCGATTTTGTCACCAACTGACCCAGTCGCTGTGGCTGCGATTGCCAAGCAAGCCAAATTGCCACCGTCAATCATGCACTTGGTGGCCGGTGAAAGTTTGATTAATGATGCCAGCGGTTTGGTCGGCTTTAACTTTGCTGTCAAGGCAGCATCCGCTGGAACCTTTTCATTATTAGCCGCCACCGGTAATTTTTTCTACATCTCATTGATGGGAACGTTGATTGGATTGGTGCTCGGGTTCTTACTGAATATTCTGGGTGATTTCTTATCATCAAAGGGTGCGACTGATGTTGTCTTGCGCGTGGTGTTGCAATTATTTAGCCCATTCTTGCTGTACTTATTGGCTGAAGAAGTGCATGCGTCAGGGGTTATTGCGGTAGTCGTTTCGGCGATTGTGCAAAACCTCCACACGAAGAATGACGCTGACTATTCAGGTGAGTTACACGTCGTCGGTATCAACACATGGAATGTGTTTGGTTATTTGTTGAATGGTTATATTTTCGTGATTTTGGGAATTGAACTACCATTGGCAACTGAATTGGGCAATGTGATTTCTGTACCAATGGCCATCTGGTATGCCTTTATTACCTGGGTTGTTATCTTTGGGATGCGTGTCATTTGGACATACATTAACCAATGGGTTCGATTAAAAAATCACCATAACGAAACAGCGTCATGGCGGGTTGCCTTGCTATCTGGTTTGTCAGGTGTGCGTGGGGCCGTGACAATGGCCGGTGTGCTATCGGTACCGTTGGTGACTGATGCGGGGATGCCATTCCCACAACGTGCCTTAATGCTCTTTATTGCAGCGGTGGTCATTATCATTTCATTGTTGGCCGCGATTATTTTCTTGCCGTTGCTGGCTGAAAAGCCAAAGACGCAGGTTCCGCCAGGTGAAAAGAGTCCGCAGGCGGTGGTCGCACAGCACATGTCCGAGCCACGTGCCCGTGTGTATGTCTTGCAGTCAGCCGTCCGTGAAATTGAGACGCGCCGTCGAGAATCAAATCAAGCCATTGCTTATGAAATTATTCTGCGTTATCAAATGCAGATTCGCCAATTGCAGATGCGATTTATGAAAATCGATAAACTTAGTCCGATTTTGAAAGCCGAAATGAACCTCCGTGAAATTGCATTGGACGCGGAACGAAGTGCATTGCGAGGGCTTTTGGTTGATGAAAAAATTACACCATTGGTATTTGCAAGTGAGAATCGCCGGATTGATCGTGTGGAAGCGGACTTGGATGATTTGATTACGCATGATAAAACCAAGCGGACATGGCGTCAATTGAAGCGTTTTGTGATTTCAACCCGTCGATCAATTCGCATTTGGTTGAGTGACGATTCATCTGATCGCTTAATTGCGGAATACAAGCTTGCACGTCATGAATCATCGAAGGCTGCGATTGCGGCAATTTCAACGTATTTGGCAAGTGAAGATGGTCAAGCGTCAAAGACTGACCAAACGGCAGCCTACAACTTAATCATTATGTATCGTTCACGCTTAGAGCATCAGAAACATAATGGTGGGCAATCGGAGGCATTGGTGCGCATGGACCTTGAAGTGGCTGGACTAAACGCACAGCGTGAAGCCACCCAGCATTTGTATGACGCGCACTTTATTTCCGCCGAGACGGGCTTACGGATTCGTCAAATGATTAATTTTGCTGAAGCTGGTCTATTAACGGATGAAGAAGAGTAGGGGGCAGTACAATGAATTTTAATATTGAAGCACTGGTGAAGAGTGTCAGTATTGTCCGCATTATTGACGTGGTCATTGTTTGGTGGCTCCTTTATCGGTTGATGATGCTGATTCGCGGTACTAAGGCGGTTACGCTGCTGCGCGGTGTTGGTATTGTGATTGTGGTGAAGGTTGTTAGTTGGTACATTGGGTTGACCACGATTTCATGGTTAACCGACCAAATTATTAATTGGGGTGTGATTGCACTAGTTGTCGTCTTCCAACCAGAAATTCGACGCGGTTTGGAACACCTGGGTCGGTCGGCCTTGTTTAAGCAACGACAGGCTTATCAAGATGAAACCAAGCTGATTAATGAATTGGATGATGCCATTCAATATATGTCAAAGCGGCATATTGGGGCGTTGATTTCAATTGAAATGGAAACCGGGCTAGAAGAATATATCGAAACCGGAATTAAGATTGATGCGGAAGTGACCAGTCAATTGTTGATTAATACTTTTATTCCAAATACGCCTTTGCACGACGGCGCGGTAATTATCAAAGATGCCCGGTTGGCAGCGGCAGCGGCTTATCTGCCATTATCAGATAATCCGACGATCCCGAAGGAACTGGGGACGCGGCACCGTGCCTCGGTTGGGATTTCAGAAGTAACGGATGCCTTGACGATTGTTGTCTCAGAGGAAACCGGGGCAGTGTCAATTACGCGTAATGCAGAATTGATGCAGTCATTGTCGCGTGAGGACTATCGCAAATATTTGACACGCCAATTAGTGCCTGAAAATGGGGCGGTCAAGCAAAACTGGTGGTCACGCTTTGTACCGACATTTAAGCGGGGTGAGAAGTAATGAAAAAAAGTTACGACAAACTGATTTATCTAGGGGCAACATTATTAGTTGCCATCTTAATGTCGGTCTATGCGGATGGCCAGTCAACGAAGACCACACGCAATTCAACAGAAAGTGGCGCAACAACCACGGGTATCTTAAAAGGGTTGGTGTCATCAAAGTCAGAAAAGGTGTCGGTTCCGTTGCAATTGAACGGCATCGATACGGATGAATACTACATTTCGGGTGCGCCTGATACAGTTGATATCACCTTGACTGGTTCGTCGGCTTTGGTAACCGCAGCTAAGAACACCAAAAACTTTCAAGTCTATGCAGACCTAACAAAACTGACTGATGGTACACACACGGTGGCGCTAAAGGTGTCAGGTTTGAACCGCGATTTGACGTATAAGCTAGCCAAGTCGAAGGTAACTGTGACGATCTATAAGCGGACGTCAGCTTATTACACCGTTCACACGGATTACAATAAGGATGCGATTGCGGACGGGTATACCGTTGGTACCGTGACGTCATCAGTTAACAACGTTCAGTTGATGGGACGTGAATCAGCAGTTAACGAAGTAGAGACTGTGGTTGCGGTGGCACAATTGAAACGCGACACGAGTAAGTCAGTCACACAGACAGTGACGTTGCAGGCCCTTGATGCTAAGGGACACCCAGTTGACGTTGGCATTTCACCACAGGTAACGACGGTGAAAATCCCAGTGACAGCTGGGACAGGTACCAAGCAGGTACCGCTAAAAATTAAGACAAAAAACGGGTCGGCTTCAAACTTTAATCTTACGGGCTCTGTAAATGAGATCACAGTTCGTGGTAAGATTGATGTATTGAATAAGTTAAAAGAGATTCCTGTGACGGTCGATTTGAACGGGGTGACGGCAGCGTCATCTCAAGATGTCACGGTGAATACGCCAGACGGAACGGATAGTGTAAATCCGACAACGGTCACGGTAACGATTACGCCCAAGGAGCAATAAAAAACATTATGGTTGAATTACATTATTTTGGAACAGATGGTGTGCGCGGGATTGCCAATAAGGAATTAACGCCAGAGTTGGCTTTCCGTCTCGGTCGCATGGGTGGTGCAGTTTTGACGCGCCACGCTGAAGGACGCCGACCACGCGTGCTAGTTGGTCGTGACACACGTATGTCAGGACAAATGTTGGAGCATGCTTTGATTGCTGGTTTGCTATCAGTTGGTATTGAAATTTTGCGTTTGAACGTCATTTCAACGCCGGGGGTTGCCTACTTAGTGCGTGCCCAACAAGCAGATGCTGGTGCGCAAATCACGGCATCACACAATCCAGCTGAAGATAACGGGATTAAGTTCTTTGGTGCGGATGGCTTCAAGCTATCAGATGAGTTGGAAGCTGAAATTGAAGCGTTGCTTGATGCACCGGAAGATACATTGCCGCGTCCAGCCGCTGAAGGCTTGGGTACAGTGTCAGACTTCCCTGAAGGGGCTGCTAAGTACCTAGAGTACTTGCAGACAACCATCCCTGATGATTTGTCAGGCATGAACATTGCCATTGATGCAGCCAACGGTGCAACGTCTGGTTTAGTCGCAAACTTGTTTGCTGACATGGGCGCTGACTTTGTCACGATGGCCACATCACCTGACGGATTGAACATTAACAAGGGCGTTGGGTCAACACACCCTGAAGCGATTGCGAAGTTTACGGTTGAAAATGGTGCCCAAGTTGGGTTGGCATTTGATGGTGACGGTGATCGCTTGATTGCTGTTGATGAAAACGGTGACGTTGTCGATGGTGATAAGGTCATGTTCATTACCGGTAAGTACTTGTCAGAACACGGTCGTTTGAAGCAAGACACGATTGTCACAACGGTCATGTCAAACATCGGTATGTACAAGGCCATGGCTGAAAACAACATGTCATCAGTTAAGACAGCTGTTGGTGATCGCTATGTGGTCGAAGAGATGTTGAAGTCTGGGTATAACTTGGGCGGTGAGCAATCAGGTCACGTGGTGTTCTTGGACTGGTCAACAACTGGTGATGGTATGTTGACAGCTTTGCAATTGCTGCATGTTATGAAGGCAACAGGCAAGAAGCTGTCAGAACTAGCTGGTGAGATGACAGTCTTCCCACAAAAGTTGGTTAATGTGAAGGTCCAAGACAAGAAGGCCGCGCTAGAGAATGAAGCGATTAAGCAAGTGATTGCTGAAGTTGAAGCCGAAATGGGTGACAATGGTCGCGTTTTGGTGCGTCCTTCAGGTACGCAAGATTTGTTACGTGTGATGGCAGAAGCTCAAACCGAAGAATTAGTTGGGGCTTATGTTGATCGCATCGTTGATGTTGTTCGTGCAGAAGTAGGAGTGGATTAAGAACATGGCTGCGGATTATCAAACGCTTGATATTATTGAGGAGATTACCCGTAACGACGGATCGACTTATAAGGAAATTGGCAATCTTTTGCACAATGGTCAAGCCGAATACGCCGCTGAACAGGGGATGATTCAATCGGTTCGTATTTTAAAAATTAACATTCCTCACTCAGGAAACGTTGAAAAATACGAAAAGTACGTTAATGAACATTTTGAAATACCTGAGATGGTTGCCATCAAAGAATACACAGAATGGACTAAGACGCCCGAAATGGATGATGTTATCCAAAAAATTCTAACTGAGAATCAAGTTAGTTAAACAATTAAACCCGGTCTGGCAGATGCGCCAGACCGGGTTTTTTGTTACTTTTGATTAGCCTTATTTGTGTGGCTCAGTGATAAGTGGGCTTGTTGAAAGGCGTTAGTAATTGTTGTTGTTTCATTAAATAACCAGTTTGATTGATTCATGATAAACTCGCTTTCTCAAGATATTGTCCTTATTATAGGATTAAAACGATGGTTATAAATAAATGGTGCTAAAAGTGAAACAAAATATACCGTTTTTTCAAAAATGTCCCGTATCCTAGTAATTAAGGAAGTTCACGATTGGGGGAAACGCGGATGACACAGACATTAGCTGAAAGAATTAATGAAATAAGGCGCAACAAACAGGTGTCGGTTCAAACAATTGTGGCGAATGGTATTTCAAAGAGTAAATATTTTGCGTACATGCGTGGTGAACGAGATTTGTCGATTCGCGATTTGCAAATTTT
>NZ_KQ970394.1:241246-246216 GCF_001579105.1 Weissella sp. DD23
GTATGGTCTGGCTTTTAATTACTTGGTGGCCTACAAGAGCGATGCTGATTGTAAACCGGATGTAACGGCATTATATGATGAACTTAAAAATTATCGGGTATTCACGTTCTTTGAGATGCAACTATTTTCGTTGATTGCTGAATCATTAACCCCTAAGCGTTTTTATCGGCTCTATGAAATTTTTGTGCAAAGCATCGGGTTGTTTAGCGGCTACATGCCAATGCCGATTTATCTCACTATTTTACGGATTCATTATTATGCCTTGGTTCATCTAACACGTCCTTCACTTAAGTCTTGGCCGACAATGTTATTTGTTTTAGAGGCAATTGAAAATCAACCTGCGCGCCCGTCAAATATTGAATTGTTTATGCTACGCGAATTTGCCAAGATGTTGAAAGCATACTACACAGTTGATAGTCCGGCAGCGGAACAACAATTCCGAAGTTGGCTAAATGTTGCGATTGCGCGTGGGGTGGTTGAAATTAAATTAACCTACGATACCTTATCGTTTCCTGGTTTATGGCAAGCCTTAACGATGAAGCGTTCACACATGGCTGTTAATGGTAAGTCAATGTTTACGACAGATTATGCCCATATTCAGTCGGCGGAGTTAGCAGATAACTTTGGCGATGCGCTCCAAATTTTGTTGAAAGGGAAACGAATTACCGGGAGCGAGTTAGAAGAATACGGCATCACGCGGTCAAAGTTATATCGTATTATGCATCAGGACGTGGTCATCCGCTTAAATGATTTGTTCGAAATGATGACCTACTTACGGTTGTTGCCTGCTGATTTAACGGTGTTCTTCTTTAAAAATCCAACGTCCCGAGCGCGGGAACGTTTCGCAGCATTCTTGGTGGATCCAACCGATTATCAAACAGTGGTCACAGAGGCTTTGGATCATTATGAAATCTCGCATAGTAATGCTGATTATGAAACGGCACTTGAATTTCAAGTCTATGTCAACCAACAACTATCTGATTTTGATCCGACGAGCATTGTGCAATTAGACTTAGCACGGACAATTACGGACTACTTATTAAAACTGGATGAATGGCATGAAGCGGAGCATCGGCTAGTGATGTATTCATTTATCGACATTGATGATGTTGAGATGGTGATAAAACGCCTGAGGATTGCAGATGAGTACATGCATCATCGCAATGTATTTCGAGCACCGATTAGTTCAGTTCTGAATAATGCCGAGTATTCTTTACTGAAGGCCGTCATTTTAAACCAACGAGCAGATTTTGATAAAATCATGACCGTGGTTGCTGGCGAACGGGAGCGTGATCCGCAAATTTTCCACTTTGCCACTTGGCGCTGGCGAGTCGACGTCTTTGACTACTACGAGATGATGTTTACCAATCCGGCCGCGGGGTTGGCGGCGTTCGAAACGTTTGTGACCGATTATCAAGTTTTAACGGGCAAACCGCTGTTTCCAAAAAACAGAAATTTCATTGCTGATACATTGAAGCATCACTTTGCGACAGTTTTAAAAGAGGGAGATACCTCAACAAAATGACAATTCATAAAACCATTAGCTTGACAGCCTGAACAAAACGGTGAAATTTGTATCGTTTTTGGAACTTTTTGGCTGAAATGGCAGGGGATACCTTACTCTAGGTACATAGCAAAACGAGAAACAGGATGTGCTTAGAAAAGAGAGGTAAGGGACATGAATTGGATTCCAGAGATGATGAAGCGCGCAGCCAAGTATGGTGGTGATTTAGACCATCCAGAAGTGGTTGCTTGGGCACACGAGCAATGGCAAAATGCAGCAAATGAATGGCGTTATGAAGTCGATGGTGAACACCGATTCAGGACCCAAGCTGAACTGGCCACTTACTTGCACGTTGGTAAGATGCAACTAACAAAGTTTATCTCACAAGGCGTGGAAGAATTCCAATTGCGGGGCCACCGCATCCGAGTTAATGATGATGTTTATATGGCTCGTGAACCACAAATTAGCTAATTGATAACCACTTGATAATTGATCAGGTGGTTTTTTATTTTGTAATGAAAATGTAAAGTAAAACGTAAACCGTGATAGAGCAACACGTAAAACGTTTAAATTTGTTAACTAGTAAAATTAGCCGTGTTTACCATTTTACTTGCGAGTGCTATATTAAATGCAACAACAAATAACCTTTTAAAAAGTAGTCCAGTGAGGCTATGAAGGGTTGCCGTTGGTTGGGGGAATTTAAGGGGATAACTGTATTAGTCCGCCTAAAAACTAACCAGAAGCAAAACCTCGTGAATCACTGATTCACGAGGTTTTTTTGTGCACAGAAAGGGAGTCACCATGCAAAACTTTGTTAACTTGAACGAGTTGCCGCTCACGACAATTCAAGACATGATTGCTGAAGCACTAGCCTACAAACAAGGCAAGCGTCAACCGATGCAGACGCCTAAATTAGTGGCCAACCTCTTCTTCGAAAATTCAACCCGGACGCACACCAGCTTTCAGGTTGCAGAGACAAAACTAGGCTGGCAACGGATTGCAATTGATCCACAAACGAGTTCCACGCAAAAGGGCGAAACCTTGTCGGATACGTTAAAGACATTAGGGGCTGTTGGTGTTGACGTGGTTGTTCTACGTCATCATATCAATGACTGGTATCAACCGCTGGTCGCTGAGCAATCAGAGTTGATGCCACAACTGGTCAATGCTGGTGATGGTAGTGGCCAGCATCCGTCACAAAGTTTGTTGGACTTGGTGACAATCTATGAGAATTTTGGTCACTTTGAAGGATTAAATATCCGTATTGTTGGTGACTTAGCACATTCACGCGTTGCTCGGTCAAATGCAGCGGTTCTGCAACGCCTTGGGGCAACGGTGACATTTGGTGGACCCAAGGCATGGTACCCACGTGAATTTGAAACCTATGGCACGTACACGGGGCTTGATACAGAACTAGAGAAGGTCGATGTATTGATGCTCTTACGTGTTCAGCATGAACGCTTAGATACAGATGAAAACACGAATTTTTCAGCCGCTAGCTACCATGCTTTGCATGGACTAACACGTGAACGATATGGACGGTTGAAGGAACAGGCAATTATCATGCACCCTGCGCCAGTTAACCGCGGTGTTGAAATTGCTGATGAGTTGGTTGAAGCACCGAAATCACGGATTTTTGAACAAATGACCAACGGTGTATATGCACGCATGGCAATTTTGGCGGCGATCGCACGAGGGGGAGAATAATGACAACACTTTTGTTTAAGCAGGTTCAAATTGTAGAGGCTGACCAAGTGGTCACACGAGATGTCCTGGTGACTGACGATACGATTACGGCAGTGGCCCCACAACTTGATGTAACGGCTGACCGCGTTATTCAAGCGACGGGCCAATTATTAACGCCTGGTTTGGTTGATATTCACGTCCATTTTCGCGAACCAGGTTTTGAATACAAAGAGACGATTGCAACGGGGTCCCGCGCAGCGGCCCGCGGTGGCTTTACGACCGTGGCAGCGATGCCTAATTTGAACCCTGTACCAGCTACTTTATCAGCGTTTGAAACTGTCCAAGCACGTAATCAAGCAGCAGGTGTTGTCCACGTTGCGCAGTATGGTGCGATTTCTGAAGGACTAACCGCTGACGAAATCGGGGATTTGCCAGCATTGGCTGCTGAAGGCGCAATCGCCTTTACTAATGATGGTAAAGGGGTGCAAACTGCAGCCACCATGCTTGATGCGATGACGGCCGCAGCCAAGGTGAATCGACCACTAGTCGCGCACGTTGAAGATGAATCGTTAGTCAAAGGTGGGGTGATGAATTTGGGGGCACGGTCAGCTGAACTGGGCTTGCCAGGTATTAATCCGCTTGCTGAATCCGCCCAACTTGCGCGTGACCTCATGTTGGCCCAAGCAACTGGCGTCCATTATCACGTTGCACATTTATCAACGAAAGAATCTGTCGCCTTGGTGCGCTTAGCGAAACAAAACGGGATTCATGTCACGGCCGAAGTCTCACCACACCACTTATTGTTGGATGAAACTGATATTACTGGGGATGATGCCTTGTTTAAGATGAATCCACCACTTCGTGCGCCGGCAGATCGGGCAGCAGTCATTGCTGGTTTGTTGGACGGCACCATTGATATGGTGGCGACTGATCACGCGCCGCACAGTGTGGCTGAGAAGGAACGGTCATTTATCGGGGCGGCATTTGGCATTACCGGGATTGAAACCAGTTTTCAGTTGTTGTACACGCACTTAGTTAAACCTGGTATTGCGACGTTAGCCCAATTATTAACTTGGATGAACGCAGCACCAATTGATGCATTCCAGTTAGAGGCACCAAAACAAGTTGCTGTCGGTGAACGCGCGGACTTGGCATTGTTCGATTTAGAAACACCATATCAAATTAATGCGCAAGATTTCTTGTCTAAGGGTGTGAATACGCCGTTTATTGGGGAAGTTGTCTATGGGCAAACGCGACTAACATTAGTTGCCGGTAAGATTGCTTATCAAGCAGAGGGGGAGTTATGAAGCGCTACTTAGTTTTAGCAAACGGATCAGTTTATGCGGGTGAAGGGTTTGGATCAACCAAGCCAGTTACTGGTGAAGTTGTTTTTAATACGGGTATGTCAGGGTATCAAGAGTCACTGACGGATTTGTCATACCATGGCCAAATCTTGACTTTCACGTACCCTTTAATTGGAAACTACGGCATTAACCGGGATGATTTTGAATCACTCCGTCCGGCTGCAAGCGCAATTGTTGCTCATGAAATTGCTCGACGCCCGTCAAATTGGCGTTCTCAAATGTCATTGGCGGAGTGGGCAGAGAAAATGGATTTACCAGGGATTACGGGAATTGATACGCGCGCGTTAACCAAAGAAATTCGGGAGCGCGGTGTCATGAAGGCCACGATTGTTGATGAAGTGACCCCAGACGTACTGACAACCTTGGCGGATACGACTTTGTCAGATCGACAAGTTGCTGAGGTAACGACGCAAACG
>NZ_KQ970394.1:246364-247872 GCF_001579105.1 Weissella sp. DD23
GTACGTTAACCCAACGGATGGCGTGTCAATTGCGATGATTGATTTTGGGTTGAAAAACTCAATTTTACGCGCGTTAGCCAAGCGCGGCGTCAATGTGACGGTTTTCCCAGCGACAGTAGATGCCCAAACAATTTTGGATACTAACCCAGACGGGGTGTTACTTTCAAACGGACCGGGTGACCCTGAATCAGTCGAGGGGGTATTGCCGGTTATCCGCACGTTGCAGGATCGCTTGCCATTGATGGGCATTTGCTTGGGTCACCAATTGTTTGCTTTAGCCAATGGCGCAGAAACTTACAAATTAAAGTTTGGTCACCGTGGCTTTAACCACGCGGTTCGCAATTTGAACACTGGCCGAATTGATTTTACGTCGCAGAATCATGGTTATGCGGTTGATGCATCATCAATTGTTGATACGAAGTTAGAGATCACCCACGAAGAAATTAATGACCACACAGTTGAAGGATTACAGTTGACGAACCGACCAGCCTTCTCGGTACAATTCCACCCAGATGCAGCACCAGGTCCTCACGATGCTGAGTATTTATTTGATGATTTTTTGCAGATGATTGCCAACGAAAAGCAAGGAGTGCAACATGCCTAAGCGTACAGACATTCGAAAGATTTTAGTGATTGGTTCAGGACCCATTGTGATTGGTCAAGCGGCCGAGTTTGATTATTCTGGTACGCAGGCAACGATGTCTTTGAAAGAGGAAGGCTATGAGGTTGTCTTGGTAAACTCGAACCCTGCCACCATTATGACGGATGCGGAAATGGCTGACCGCGTTTATATTGAACCGCTAACGTTGGAGTTTTTGGAGCGCATCATTCGGAAAGAACGGCCAGATGCTATTTTGCCAACCTTGGGTGGGCAAACAGGACTGAACTTAGCCAAGGATCTGTCTGAAACAGGTATCTTGGCCGAAATGGGCATCGAGTTACTCGGTACAAAATTAACGGCGATTGAAGAGGCGGAAGACCGGGAAGCGTTTAAAGATTTAATGGATCGGCTTCATGAACCAGTCCCTGAGTCAACGATTGCTACGACGGTTGATGATGCGTTAACATTTGCGACAACGCATGGGTACCCAGTGATTGTGCGCCCAGCGTACACCCTTGGTGGAACTGGTGGTGGGATTGCGGCCACACCAACTGAATTGGCTGAGATTGCGGCAAATGGTTTGGAATTGTCACCAGTGACGCAAGTATTGATTGAAAAATCAATTGCTGGTTTTAAGGAGATTGAATTCGAAGTGATGCGTGATGCGGCTGATAACGCCTTAATTGTGGCATCGATGGAAAATTTTGACCCAGTCGGTATCCACACGGGTGATTCGATTGTGGTCGCGCCGGTGCAAACCTTGTCTGATCGTGAACTGCAAATGATGCGTGATGCAGCTTTGAAAATTATTCGAGCACTCAAGATTGAGGGCGGCGTTAATATTCAAATGGCACTGAACCCAGAGTCGTTCCAGTACTACATCATTCGAAGTGAACCCACGTGTGTC
>NZ_KQ970394.1:247892-251269 GCF_001579105.1 Weissella sp. DD23
CACGTGTGTCGCGCTCATCAGCCTTGGCTTCAAAGGCAACCGGGTATCCAATTGCGAAGATGGCCGCCAAGATTGCGGTTGGGCTCACCTTGGATGAAATTATTAACCCAGTTACTGGTACGACCATGGCACAGTTTGAACCAGCCCTCGACTACGTGATCGTTAAAATTCCGCGTTGGCCGTTCGACAAATTTGCCAACGCTGACCGCCGTTTGGGGACGCAGATGAAGGCAACTGGTGAAGTCATGGCGATTGGCCGTAACATCGAAGAGGCCATGAATAAGGCAATTCGATCATTGGAAATTGGGGCGCTCAGTTTGCGTGACAATCGTTTTGAGAACCTGGCAACTGCTGAGTTAGTGGATATGTTAATGCCAGCCCGTGATGATCGGCTGTTTATGATTGGCGAGTTATTCCGTCGGGGTGTCACGCTGGCCGAATTACATGCAGCGACGCAAATTGATGAATTTTTCTTAGACAAAGTGCTGCATTTGATTGAGATTGAAACACAACTTACGCATGAAGTCGGCGATGCTGACACGTTAGCATTGGCTAAGCGGAATGGGTTTGCAGATCAAACGATTGCGGACATTTGGGGGATGACGATGGACGATATTCGCCAGCGCCGGCAACAGTTACAGTTGCAGTCAGTCTACAAGATGGTTGATACGGTGGCGGCTGAATTTGCCTCACAAACGCCATATTATTATGCAACTTTTGAACAGGAAGATGAATCAGTTGTGAGTGAGAAGCCAAGCGTGTTGGTATTGGGTTCCGGTCCAATTCGCATTGGTCAAGGTGTTGAGTTTGACTATGCCACGGTACATGCGGTGAAGGCAATTCAAGCAGCAGGGTATGAGGCAATTATCATGAACTCAAACCCTGAAACGGTGTCAACAGACTTCTCAGTCTCGGATAAGTTGTACTTTGAACCGCTCACGTTGGAAGATGTTCTGAATGTCATCGACCATGAGCAACCGCTTGGGGTGGTCGTTCAGTTCGGTGGTCAAACGGCGATTAATCTAGCAGCGCCATTAGCAGCACGTGGTGTCAACATTTTGGGGACGACGGTTGAAAATCTGGATCGTGCGGAAGATCGTGAAGCCTTTGATCAAGTGATTAAAGCGCTGCAACTGCCACAACCGGTTGGTAAGACGGCAACGACAGTACCAGGCGCGTTGGCAGCAGCTGAAGAAGTTGGCTATCCTGTCTTGGTTCGACCTTCATACGTGTTAGGTGGTCGTGCAATGGAAATTGTGACCAATGCGGCTGAATTGACCGACTATATGGGGCGTGCGGTGAAGGTTTCTAATGATCACCCAGTCTTAATCGATTCTTACTTAGTGGGGGCTGAAGCCGAAGTGGATGTGCTATCCGATGGTGAGACGGTTGTGATTCCAGGTATTATGGAACACATCGAACGTGCCGGGGTGCACTCTGGTGACTCGATGTCGGTTTACCCAAGTCAGACACTTAGCCAAAAGGTCAAGGATGAAATGGTGGCAGCGTCAATTGCATTAGCCAAGTCACTGCAGACCGTTGGTTTGATGAATGTCCAATTTGTCATTCATGATAATACGGCGTATGTCATTGAAGTGAACCCACGCGCATCACGAACAGTGCCATTTATTTCGAAGGTCACGCATTTACAGTTGGCCCAATTGGCGACGCAAGTGATGCTAGGTCAACGCTTAGCAGACCTTGGTTTAACAACCGGCTTGGTACCCGAACCAACAACGGTTCACGTTAAGGCACCAATTTTCTCATTCACCAAGTTACCTGAAGTTGACTCATTGCTGGGACCAGAAATGAAGTCAACTGGGGAAGTGATGGGATCCGACACGACGTTTGAAAAGGCGCTATACAAGGCGTTTGAAGCGTCAAACATCAAGGTGCCAACGTTTGGTAACGTGCTATTGACAGTCGCTGATGAAGATAAGGAAGAAGCGCTGGTGTTGGCCAAGCGTTTTGCTGACTTAGGGTTCCAATTGGTTGCGACGGCGGGGACAGGTGCTTACCTACGTGATAATCAGTTAGCCGTTGAGATTCTTGATAAAATCAGTGAATCTGACAATAATGCGGTATCAGCATTGCGAAACGGTCACCTACAAATTGCGATTAATACAACGCGTCAAGATGGCGCAACGATTAGTGATGGCCAACGGATTCGACATGCGGCCATCGAAAATGCAGTCCCACTCTTTACGGCCTTCGACACGGTGGGGGCTTTGCTTCGCGTCTTGGAATCACAAGGGTTTGCGGTTACAGCAATGGCCTAGACAGTTATTTGGGGAGAACTAACATGGAAGAAACACGTTATTCAGTATCATTGCCAGGATTGGAGTTAAAGAATCCCTTTATGCCTTCTTCAGGGGCATTTATGTACGGCTTGGATCACTTGCAAGATTTTGACTTAAATGAAATGGGCGCGTTGGTCTTAAAAACAACGACGGTTGAAGCGCGGCGCGGGAATCCAAAACCTTGGGTGATTGGCACTGATAGTGGCATTATGAATTCAGTTGGTTTGGCTAATCCAGGGATGGCGTCGGTCGCTAATGAGGTGCTGCCAGAACTGGCGACGGCCTTACCAGACCTGCCAGTGATGATTTCAGTAGCCGGGGAAACGGTCTTAGAATATCAAACGTTAGCCAAGGTGTTTGATCGGATTGACTATATCAAGGCATTGGAACTCAATCTGTCATGCCCAAACGTCGACAAAGGTGGGATGGAATTTGGTGTTGATCCGGAAACGGCGGCCGAAGTAGTTGCCGCCGTGCGTGAGGTGACGGATAAGCCATTGTACGCCAAATTATCACCAAATGTGACGGATATAAAGCCGATTGCTAAAGCGGTTGCTGATGCAGGGGCGGATGGCTTAGTGCTGATTAATACGGTGGTTGGGATGAGCCTTGATTTGGCCACGCGCCAACCACGCTTGTACCGGGGTACTGGTGGTATGTCAGGAGCAGCCATTCACCCAATCGCTGTGCGTATGATCTGGGAAGCAGCTTCGGTGGTTGATATTCCAATTATTGGGGTCGGCGGTGTTGATTCAATTGATGCGGCCCTTGAATTAATGCTTGCCGGTGCGTCCGCTGTGCAGATTGGCACGAAAACAGCCGAAGATAAGCAATTTATTCCCAAGCTAATTGCGGCTTTGCCAGCTGCCCTTGATAAATATGGTTTTGACACGGTGCGTGATGTTACTGGGGCGGTGGCAAAGTTCCCACTACCCGTTACGGCTTGGGAAGCGACGCATTAGGAGAGATGATGACAAAACCAGTATTTATTGCGTTGGATTTTTCCGACGCGCAGGAAACAATGGCCTTTCTAGAGCAGTCTCCGGCTGATGTCCGGCCAGCGGTAAAAGTGGGGAT
>NZ_KQ970394.1:251669-254407 GCF_001579105.1 Weissella sp. DD23
AGGTGCCTAAATTATTAGCGATCACGCAGTTAACGTCTTTTTCAGAACAAGAGATGCAAGAGACACAACTTGTGACAGTACCATTATTAACGAGTGTGGTTCATTTAGCACAACTGGCTGCGACAGCTGGTTTTGCTGGCACAATCTCGTCAGCGTTCGAATCACGCGCAATCCATGAAGCGACACCAACGAACTTTTTATCGATTACACCAGGTATTCGCTTAGCAGGTGATGCAGTCGGCGATCAAAATCGCGTTGTGACACCGGCGCGTGCGCGTGAAATGGGGGCGAATGGTATTGTTGTCGGACGGTCGATTACACAAGCGCCAGATCCAGTTGCAGCATATCAGCGCGTGGTCGCTGAATTTCAGGGGGAATAATGATGACAGATTATCAAACAGAAGTTG
This sequence comes from Weissella sp. DD23, assembly GCF_001579105.1. Classification (NCBI taxonomy): domain Bacteria; kingdom Bacillati; phylum Bacillota; class Bacilli; order Lactobacillales; family Lactobacillaceae; genus Weissella; species Weissella sp. DD23. The sequence goes on from NZ_KQ970394.1 coordinate 252,077, forward strand.
CCGCGGCATTGCTTAAAATCGAAGCAGTCAAGCTTCAACCGACGGCACCGTTTACCTGGGCTTCGGGCATTTTGAGCCTAATTTATACTGACAATCGCAAGACGATCAGCTTTCCGGCTGTTCGTCGGTTGATTGCACAAGGATTGGCAGCGTTGATTAAGCGTGAATATCCAGATGTCCAGGTGATTGGCGGTGTGGCAACCGCCGGTATTCCACATGCAGCCTGGGTGGCAGAAGTGCTAGATTTGCCAATGGTGTATGTCCGGTCAAAGCCCAAGGATCATGGGGCTGGTCAACAAATTGAGGGGGTTGTACTACCTGGACAAAAGGTCGTCCTGATTGATGATTTGATTTCAACAGGTGGCTCGGTACTGGGTGCAGTTAAAGCGACCCGAGCGGCTGGCGCGGAAGTATTAGGCGTTAGCGCCATCTTCAGTTATGAACTGCCAGCAGCAACGCAAAACTTTGGCGAAGCGCAAACCCCATTTAATGCGTTAACGAACTACACGACATTGTTAACGGTGGCACAGCAAACGGGGGCTATTCAAGCGTCGGATTTGGCAACACTTCAAGAGTGGCGTCAAGATCCACAAGCTTGGCAACCAAACAATTAATCATAAAAAACCAGTTCCAGTGTGGACTGGTTTTTTTATGTTGTTCGGACGCTTATTTTTTCACCAGTTAATATTTAGCTAAGGCTAGCGGTGAAATGTCCCCAAAATTGGCCTTTGTTGATAAAATGGAACATAAGACTATTTGTGAAAGGTGACCAACTATGAATATCGGATTATTCACGGACACTTATTTCCCACAGGTTTCTGGTGTTGCAACGTCGATTCAAACGTTGCGCCGTCAATTAGAAGCCAACGGACATAAAGTGTATATTTTTACGTCTACCGATCCGAAGGTAAAAAAAGGCACCCTGGAACCTAACGTATATCGGTTTGCGAGTCTGCCTTTTGTAGGCTTTAAGGATCGTCGGATTACGTATCGTGGGGCCATTCAAGCGGTGCAATTAGCGAAAAAATTGGAATTGGACTTAGTGCACACGCAAACTGAATTTTCGTTGGGCGTCATTGGTAAGTTTGTTGCCCGCCAACTGAAGATTCCGGTCGTACATACATTTCATACAAATTACGAGGACTATTTGCACTATATTGCGAATGGTAAAATTATTCGGCCAGGTAGTGTTGCTGTGATTGCCCGCAATTTTATGGCGGGAATGACAGGAATTATCTCACCATCACGCCAAACTTACGACACATTAACCAAGTATAAGGTTAAAGCACCAATCGAAATCATTCCGACTGGCGTTAATGTGCTACATGGTGCTAATGAAGACACAAGTGCTAAGCTACGGGGTGAGTTAGGTTTGGCGCCAGATACACCGGTTGTCTTGTCACTTGGGCGCGTAGCGTTTGAAAAGAACTTGGATGACGCCTTATCGGTTTTTGCGGAAGCGTTAGAAACAGTGCCTGAAGCAAAGTTCGTGATTGTCGGTGGCGGTCCAGCAATGGAAGCCCTCCAGGAACACGTTTCGGCCTTGGAAATTACGGATCATGTCATTTTTACTGGTGAAGTTAATCATAATGACGTTTATGGCTACTATAAGATGGGGGACGTGTTCGTCTCAGCTTCAGTATCAGAAACGCAAGGGCTGACTTTTATCGAAGCCATGACGGCTGATACGCCGGTTGTTGCCATTCACAGTCCGTACTTAGACACGATTGTGACTGATAAAAATATTGGGCAACTGGTTGACGATAGCTTTCAATTATTAGAACCGATGGTCTCGTACTTGCAAGCAAAAGAGATGGGGACAGTCATTGGTAATCCAGACGCCCGTCAACAAGTACTGCATGAAATTGATGAACGGACCTTTGGTAAGCGGGTGATTGATTTTTACGCAGAAGCATTGGCAGTCTACCATGAAGAGGAGGATACGGAAGCAGCTGAAGCAAATGACGTTGAGTACTCAAAGACATTCTTGCTTCGCAATCCCTTCCGACGTGATAACTCATGATTAAAATAACGATGTTTTCATCAGCTGAAACCGTGCCAGGACAAGGGGTGGGTTCAGCGTACCGCGAGTTGGTTAATTTACTAACGACCCGTTTTAAAGACAGCTTTAAATTACGCTTTAATTCATTGGCACCAGCTGATGTAAGTCACTATCATACAATTGATTTTTGGTTCTACCTGAATACCTTCCTGCCAGGACGTGGTCAAAAGGTTGGGTACGTCCACTTCTTACCTGAAACATTGGACGGGTCAATCTTATTGCACTGGCCGGTTAAAAATATTTTCTACTGGTATGTGATGGCGTTTTAC
>NZ_KQ970394.1:254573-259208 GCF_001579105.1 Weissella sp. DD23
AAAATATTTTCTACTGGTATGTGATGGCGTTTTACAAGCGTATGGATCACATTGTGGTGGTTAATCCAACGTTCATTGAGAAGTTGGTGGCTTTAGGCGTTAAGCGGGACAAAATTACCTATATTCCGAATTTTGTTACCAAGACGCAATTCCATCCGTTGCCACTAGAGCAAAAGCAGACTTTACGTCAGCAGTTTGGCATCGACCAAGAGGCATTTGTGGTGTTGGGTGTTGGCCAAATTCAAGAACGCAAAGGGATTTGGGACTTCATTGCACTGGCACGAGAAAATCCACAGTGGACCTTTGTTTGGGTAGGGGGCTTTTCATTTGGCTCAATTACAGCCGGTTATGATGAATTGAAAAAGGTTCTCGCTGATCCACCAGCTAATCTAAAATTCCCAGGGATTGTAGATCGCGCAGTCATTAACGGGTATTACAACGTTGCTGACGTTTTCTTATTACCAAGTTATTCGGAATTGTTCCCAATGTCAGCGTTGGAAGCATTTAGCACAGGGACACCGACAGTCTTGCGTGACTTAGATTTGTACCGAGCGATTATTGACGGCTACTATTTGCCGGCTAAAGATAAAGCGGATATGCAACAAGAGCTTGCAACCTTAGCGATTGATTCAGATTTGCGGCAACGTTTGTCAGAACAGGCACTCGCGGCTTCAGAACGTTATTCGGCCGATTATGTCGCGGGCATCTGGCAAAAGTTCTACACGGAACAGGCTGCACTAGGAAAGAGGTAGCTAGATGACAAAACGTAATGGGATTGTCTTTGTTATTATGCTGTTAATCGGCCTAGGCATCTTTTACTGGTCATTTCGTACGGTGAATTTGCATGAGTTTACTCAAGATTTACGGCAGACTAACTGGTGGTGGCTTCTGGTCGCCGTTGGCGCCATGGTGATCTATTTGTTGCTTGAGGCAGTCGTTGTTAAGGTCTTTGTTAACGATGCACATGAGAAATTAAGCTGGAAGGATGCCATTCGGGTACCGTTGGTTGAACAGTTTGGTAACGGTATTACGCCGTTTGCCACCGGTGGTCAGCCAATGCAGATGATTACAATGGCACAGGCTGGAATTGACCCCGGCCGTGCCGGTTCAATTCTATTGATGAAATTTGTCGTATATCAAGGCATGATTGTCGTGAACTTTATCCTGGCGTTGGTGATTGGCTACCAGTATATTGCGGATAAGCTCCATGCTTGGGCATTATTTGTAATTTTAGGGTTTTTGGTGCATTTGGCAGTCATTGTTGGTTTGTTGTTAGTCATGTATTGGCCAGCACTAACTAATACGTTGGTGCAGTGGCTGTTTAAGCCGATTCAGCGGTTTAAACCTGATAAAGCGACTGCTTGGCGGGAAACGGTTGATGCTAAGATTGTGAATTTCCATCAAGAGAGTGTTCGGATGAGTCATGATTGGCCGGCTTTGTGGCGGGCCATCGTGGTGACGTTCTTCCAAATGATGGTTTATTACCTAATTCCGTACTTCATAATGCTAGGGTTGGGTGTGTCACATGTTAACGTTATCTTGGTAACGGCCTTTCACATTTTGATTGTCATGGTCATTTCGCTGTTTCCGATTCCAGGTGGAACGGGTGGGGCCGAGGCTGGTTTTGCGATGTTATTCGCACAGTTCTTGCCTAATGCAGCGTTACTTGTATTTGCCATGGCGATTTGGCGCCTGATTACCTACTATATGGGGATGTTTGCAGGCATCCTAGCCTTCAGCTTAAGTGCCGATAAGATAGAAAGAGGAAAAGAGTGAGTCGAGAAAGTGATTTGGTACAAATCGCTCAACGTATTCGTGCCATGATGGTCGATGACCGTGATGATGTGCAAACACGACATTTTGATGCATTCGGGGTCACAGTTGTTACAGTCATGTATGATCGGCCATCACAAACATTTGCAGTTGAGGGACTACGTGATAATAACCGACGTTTTGCGTTTGATGACGCAGATTTGGTTGCAATCGACATTTATGAAGCGTTGCAGGACTTTAAGGAGACCTTTTAAAACTGTGACGAAAAGTTGGTATCATTAAGTCTCTTTTATGTTTCGTTAATGGAACAGCTGTATACTGAAAGAATATAATTTAAGAACGGATTGTCGTTCGAGATAAAATGGAGCGTAATAAAATGCAACGAGTAATTTCAGCTATCAAAAAATGGTGGCCGGACTTTAACTCAACGGTTGGCTTCTTCTTGTTGTCCGTGTTCTTGGTTTGGTTAAAAACCTACTGGGCATATAAGACGAAATTTTCACTGGGAGTTAGCGGATCTTTGCAAGAGTTCTTGCTATTTTTGAATCCAATTCCAACAGCAATTATTTTGCTTGGAATTGCGCTTTACTTCCGTGGACGAATTGCCTACTGGTTGATGTTGTTGATCAATTTAGTACAGACGATTTGGCTGTTTGCTAATATCTTGTACTATCGTGAGTTCTCCGACTTTTTGTCGTTGAATATTATGAATTCTGGTGGCTCAGTCGAAAATAACTTGAGCAAGTCAATTGCAGGTATTATTCAAGGATCGGATTTCCTGGTCTTTTTGGATATTATTGTGTTGATTGTTTTGTTGTTAACGAAGGTCATTAAGGTCGACAAGACGGCCGTCCAAAAGCGATTTGCCGCATTAACGACCGTGTTTGGTATCTTGTTGATGCTGGTTGGCTACGGTATTTCGTCAAAGGATCGCTCAGGCTTACTGACGCGAACATTTGATAACAACTACATTGTTAAGTATTTGGGTTTGAATGAATACGCGGCCTATAACGTCTTTAAGACAAAACAAACGGCAGATGTTAAGAAGGAAGCGAAAGCCTCTGACTTGGATAAGATTAAGCAATTCGTGAAGAACAATAGTACGTTGCAGAATTCTGTTTACTTCGGTAAGGAGAAGGGCAAGAACGTGATCATGTTCCACTTGGAATCATTCCAACAATTCTTGATTGATTACAAGGTTAATGGGGTAGAGGTGACACCTAACCTCAATAAGTTCTACCATGATCAAAACACATTAGCATTTGATAATTTCTACAATGAAGTTGGTCAAGGAAAGACAGCTGATGCTGAAATGATGTTGGAAACCGGATTGTTTGGGACCGCTTCGGGCTCAGCGATGGTTAACTATGGTACGTCAAATACGTACCAAGCAGTACCAGCATGGCTTGACCAGCAAGGTTATACAACGGCTGCCTTCCACGGGGACGTCGCGTCGTTCTGGAATCGTGATAATACCTATAAGTCATGGGGATATGATTACTTCTTTAGTAAGCCATATTACAAGGATGCTGATAATGCCAGCTACAACATCGGCTACGGTATGAAGGATAAGATTTTCTTGCAAGATGCAGCTAAGTATGTTGAACAGTTGCCACAACCATTCTATGCAAAGCTGATTACGGTTACTAACCACTATCCATATGACTTGGATAAGCAGAACATTTCAATTGAAAAGACAACGACAGGTGATAAGACGGTTGATGGGTATGTGCAAACGGCCCGTTACCTAGATCAGTCATTTGCTGAGTTCTTAAATTGGATGAAGAAATCTGGCTTGTATGATAAGTCAATGATTGTTTTGTATGGTGATCACTATGGTATTTCTGAAAACCATCCAGCTGCAATTGCTAAGTTGATGGGTAAGAGTTCAGTTAACAAGTACGACCTTGCGAACTGGCAAAAGGTGCCATTTATTGTGCACGCACCTGGTTTGCAGGGTGGCGTGAACCACACGTATGGTGGAGAAATTGACGTTATGCCAACGTTGTTGCATCTACTAGGTGTCTCAACAGCGAATGATGTGCAATTTGGCCAGGACTTGTTGGCAACAAACCGTAAGCAAGTTGTGCCATTCCGTAATGGTGATTGGGTATCAGCAGAGTACATGAAGTATGGTGGCAATTACTATGTCACAACGACTGGTACGAAGATAAATCCAAAGGAAGATCCACGCGCAAAGGAAATCATTGACCAGACGCAGGCGTACGTTAATAAGATGTTAACGTACTCAGATAACGTTCAAACGGGAGATTTGTTACGTTTCTACACACCAGAAGGCTTTAAGAAGGTTAAAAAGTCTGATTATTCATATAAGAAGTCAGATGGATTGAAGTTGTTGAAGCAGATGGACAAGGAGCAAGACACAACGTTGAAGGATCAACATGATCAGAAGTCGACCATGGCTGACTATGTCACGGATGCACCAGAACTTGGTGGTCAACCGCAGACGATTCAACAAGCATCAAGTAGCAGCAGTACATCTACTGACGGGGCAGCGACTGATAGCGCCACTGTTGACGATAGCGGTGCTGCAACGGATAGTACAGCAGTTGGACAGTAATAACATCACAAAAAGCACGCAGATTTAGGTCTGACGTGCTTTTTTATTGTTCGGAATTAATTGATGAATTAAAGTAGTTGACGAACGTTCGCGAATGCGATATATTATTTAAGCACTCGAAAACGGAAACGTTTCTTGTGAAACTTGAATAAAACAAAGTGTTGACATTGTGTTGATTGCTTGGTAAGATATTTAAGTTGTCTCAGGGAGATATATAAATCGAATGAGATTGATATTGAAGTTGTTGAAATAAGTTGTTGACAATTTACTTTCACTTCTGT
>NZ_KQ970395.1:0-1085 GCF_001579105.1 Weissella sp. DD23
CACCCGACGCAACAAGCGGTTAGCGACACGCGGCGTGCCCCGTGATCGCCGAGCTAATTCAAACGCCCCGTCTGGTTGAATTTCCGTATCAAATATATCAGCTGAACGCTTAATAATTTCAGCCAACTCATCCGTATTGTAATAGGCCATGTGCTCAACAATACCAAATCGGTCACGCAACGGTTGCGATAACATACCAGCACGCGTTGTTGCGCCAATCAAGGTAAACGGTGGCAACGGGAAGTGAATCGGCCGGGCTGTCGGACCTTCGCCTGCAATGATATCAACATAAAAGTCTTCCATTGCCGAATACAGCATTTCCTCTACCGTTTTCGGCATACGATGAATTTCGTCAATAAACAAGACATCGCCGGGCTGTAATTCATTTAATAATGCTAACAAATCACCCGATTTTTCAATTGCTGGTCCGGAAGTTGTCCGTAACCCGACACCCATCTCATTTGCGATAACCATCGCCAATGTCGTCTTTCCAAGTCCCGGCGGTCCATAGAGTAGCACATGATCCAACGGTTCTTCACGCTGACGAGCTGCTTGAATATAAACCTGTAACCGTTGTTTCAAAGGCTCTTGACCAATGTACTGTCGCAACGTACTAGGACGCAATGATTTCTCAATCGACTCTTCGCCTAATTCCGCACTGGTATCACGCAATATATCATCTGCCATTGGATACCATCCTTTCTATCTCTTACTGCAACAAACGCAATCCAGCACTAACATACTCCGCCGTGGTCATTTGCGCTTCCTTAGTCAACACTTTTTCAACCCGCGTAATGTCCTTCTTCGCATAGCCGAGTGCTTCCAGCGCTAATAAGGCATCCGCTAATTCTGGATTATCGCTCGTTTGCTTTTCAGGCAAAACCAAGTTGATTTCAATATCATTATTAAATGGCAAATCACCCAACTTATTTTGCAAGTCCAACACAATTTGTTGGGCAGTCTTCTTACCAATACCCGGGAATTTCGTTAAGAATGTAATATCGTTATCCGCAATCGCTTGAACAAGCCCCGTATGGTCGGCATTCGCCAAAATTGCTAACGCTGACTTCGGCCCAATCCCCGAC
>NZ_KQ970395.1:2736-4933 GCF_001579105.1 Weissella sp. DD23
ATGTGCCACCGCTACACGTACACTATGATCAATCGAGCCATTTTCAACAATATCAACACTTGTCTTATCATCCGTTGCAAAGGAGAAACGCTGTTGATTAGTTGCCGTAATTGCCGGTAGAATCGCAACTTCATCTTGTTCAACCGTCCCTTCACGCACAAGTACATGCATCCCAAGATTGACCCGATCAAGCGCCGAGGCAGCATCCGTTGCTTCGTGATCCGTCGAAATCCCCACGGCCCGATAATCAGCCAGTTGCGTCGCTGTCAAGCCGGCCCCGTGTCCATCGACTGGTTTATGTGCTGCCAAAGCATCGGCAATCTTTTGTTGCATGTCAGCATCATGATTAGCTACCGCCGGATAATCCATCACTTCAGCAAGGCCACCGACAACCGCATCTGCATAAAATGGTCGCAAGTCACTTGCGGTTAATTTAGCCCCCGTGCGTTCGAACGCCGTGGCCGGAACCGAAGACGGCAACATCACGTGATAGTTAAATGGTGTTCGCTTTGCTTCATCAAGCATATATTGCACAGCCGCTGCACCAGCCACATTGGCAATCTCATGCGGATCGATGAACGCACGGGTCACACCATGTTGTAACAACACGGTGGCCAAGGTCGTTGGTGCAAAGGTTGTGCTTTCAACGTGCATATGCGTATCAATCAAACCCGGAATAATAAACTTACCAGCGGCATCAAAAGTAGTTAATGCCTCGTACGCCGTTGTGTCACCCCTAAAAACGATTCGGTCTTGCGCAATCCAAAGCGTTTCGGGTTCAAACGTTTGTGAAAATACATTTAATACCTGACCATTAATAATTTTTAAATCGACTGTCGTCATCTTTTCTTCCTTATATACAATAAAGTGCGGTGTCACCACCGCACGTAACGTCACTTAATTTTTAGCGTAGTTTGGCGCATCTTTTGTCAACTCCACATCGTGTGGGTGACTCTCAGCTAAACCAGCCGCCGTGATTTGCACAAATTGTGCTTCTTCACGAAGTTGATTAATTGTCGCCGCTCCTGTGTAACCCATACCAGAACGCAGACCGCCGGCAATTTGGAAAAGATTATCTGTCAGGTCACCCGTCATGATTTGATCATCAACCATCGTGGCAATCGCCCCAGCCGCAATGGCTTTAACAATATCACCTGAGTAACGAATGCCAGCACCCAAGATGACGGCGGCATCAAATTCGGCGGCCAATTCAGCAAATGCCAGCGTTGTTGTCACTGTATAGACCGGTTGGCCTGGTGTAGGCGCCACAACAAGTGCATCGATGCCTGTCGCCAATACCTGGCGGGCAATCGCTTCATCAGCGACTGGACCGACTAAAATTGTCAACGGCGGCACTTGTTGCGCCAGTAACTTGAGTGATTCAATAGCCAAATCAAGTTGATCATCCAATTCGTAATAGATGACGCTTGCGCCAGCCGCATGTAATGTCACGGCTGTTTCAAACGCGTCAGGCGCATTACGGACCGCCACCCCAATTGTCTTCGCCTCATCGGCAGCTCGTAAATCTTGAACATCTTGTAGTTGCGTTTCCCCCGCTGGCAAAATTGCCAGTGCACCGTTTTCTGAAAATTGTTGTGCAACTTGCTTATCAGTCATCGCCGGTGCCCCAATCACTGGCAATGCCAAGGCAACAGTTGGTGACAGCTGCGTTCCCAATACAACCGAATTTGGTAAGACGTCAGATGCACGAGGCACCAACAACACTTGATCCAAACTTAACCCTGTCGTAACCGTTTCTGTCGTCATTTTGATGTTCCCCCTATTGTTCTGCCACGATGCGTGCGACTTGTGGCAAATGCGTGTAATCGATATCAGCCTTATCATTGTGAAGGTGGCCGGCTGTTGCCGCCTGACGAATTGAATTAACACCTGCAGCGCCAAGACCACGTCGAACATCGACCATCACTTGATTTAGGACATCCGTTAGCGCACCCTTGTATGCCGTACGCGCTTCAATCCCTTCAGGAACCATTTTATTTGCTTCATTAACTTCGCCTTGGAAGTAACGATCTTTTGAACCGTTTTCCATGGCAGCAATTGACCCCATCCCACGGTATGACTTGTATTGATAACCAGTGTGTTCATCAGTAAACACCTCACCTGGTGCTTCAAGCGTGCCGGCCAACATCGACCCCAACATGACCGCATTACCACCTGAAATAAGTGCCTTCACAAT
>NZ_KQ970395.1:5689-6645 GCF_001579105.1 Weissella sp. DD23
ATTGGCAGGCACAACCTGTGCGTTCGTTGCTAACACTTGCACGTCCTCAAAGGTCAACCCCATTGGAACAAATTTGTTGGTTACACTAAACTGAGACATAAAACCCTCCAAAATTTTTGTAACAAAAAAGCATTTCTGGATACAGTGATCCACAAATGCTTGCAAAGAGAGTCTCTTATTCAGTCATTTGCGGATTGTCGCCACTTTCGGTAGGCGGTAGAAACTCGCTGGCCATTTTCCAGCAATTAAATCTGCAAGTGCAAAAATGATTTTTGTGTAAAAGTTATTGTTCAATATATTACACGTCTTATGAAGGATTGCAAGTGCTGATGCCGAATAAAATCATTTAACTTGCATTTTAAGTTCGGTTAACAGTTTTACATTAGACAATCCGGGTGCATCTTCCGAAAAATAAGCGTACAATTGTCTCTTGGAATTAAATAACTGTGGAAAAAGGAGACTTCTTTATGACCAAGAAATTAGCCGGTCTCCCAACTTGGCAACGTAACCTATTTGTTTTATGGTTCGGTGTCTTTATGACCGGTATCGGATTTAGTGAAGTCTTGCCATTCTTATCACTCTACGTTGATACGCTTGGTAACTTCAGTAAAAATCAGCTCACCTTTTATAGTGGACTAGCTTTTGCCATCACTTTTTTGATGACAGCGATTGTGTCACCGTTCTGGGGTAAGTTAGCAGATAGCAAAGGACGTAAGTTAATGCTCCTGCGCGCCTCACTTGGTATGGCCATCGTGTTTCTGCTCATGGGACTTGCCCAAAACATTTGGCAATTAGTGTTCCTGCGGGCTTTGCAGGGGTTATTTGGTGGTTTCGTTTCAAACGCGAATGCCATGATTGCAACGCAGACCCCGAAGGAACGTTCAGGGTACGCCCTTGGTATGTTAGTGACTGGGGTAACCGGTGGTCAACTACTTGGCCCATTCATCGGTGGTATC
>NZ_KQ970395.1:7286-8073 GCF_001579105.1 Weissella sp. DD23
GTAAGCTATCGCGTTTCATTTTTTATTACTGGTATTATTTTCTTACTTGTTTTCACCTTAACGTTAACGCTCGTTAAAGAGGAGTTTACACCTATTGAACGCGGTGCTTCACCATCACGCAAAGAAGTTTTCAAACTACTCCCCTTCCCTAAACTGACAGTTGGTTTATTTACCACAACTTTCATTATCCAAACAGTTAATCTGTCAATCAGTCCAATTGTTGCCCTATTTGTACGTGAGTTGAATCACGGGGCTGGTAGTACAACCTTCCTAGCAGGTGTTGTCGCAGCCATGCCTGGTATCGCAACCATGATTGCGGCACCGCGATTTGGTCGTATTGGGGATCGCATCGGTACACACCGTATGATTATGATTGGTTTCGTCCTAGCATTTATCTTTATGCTCCCAACCGGATTTGTCACAACCGTCTGGCAACTTGCCATCATGCGTTTCATGATTGGAATCTCTGATGCCACCATGTTACCAGCGGTTCAAACCATGTTGACGAAATCAACGCCGCGTGAAATTACATCACGTATTTTCGCTTATAACCAGTCATTCCAGTCATTAGGGGCCGTTGCTGGACCAATGCTTGGTACGGTGATTGCAAGTGTGCTAGATTACAACGGGATTTTTATTTTCAGCGCCTTCTTAATTGTGCTGAACGCCATCCTATTCTTTATCCGTACGCGTTTCCTACGCGCCGGTGGCAGTCTAGATGACTAAGTTACTCAAAAAGAGGCTGGGACAGAAGTCTCTGTCTCAGCCTCAAAAGCCGCCAATCTCC
>NZ_KQ970395.1:8120-10745 GCF_001579105.1 Weissella sp. DD23
AGGTCAAACAACGTTATCATCGGGTCCAAAGCGCCTTTCGTCTCACTCTCTTTTTGAGTAACTTACATTTTTCGTAAGACGTGATACATCAGCAAAATAGCCAACTGTAACGCACCAAATGACACCACGAAGACCAGACTATGCGTGGTAAACGCCTGGGCAACCTGCGTTAGGACACCATGCATATCCGTGACTAACTCCCAAGAATTTAATCGTAGGAAACGACCCAAATAAATACCAAAGGCCGATAGCAAGGACAAGCCTGCATAAAAAGCCAACGTCTGTAATGATTTTTTCTCACCAAAATACGCGATGGCCACCGCGTGAGCTGACGACATGCCAAACAGCATCCCCATCAAAACACCACTAGCCAGGATTGCATAGTTAAAAAATTGGGTTTCCGTCATTAAACCAGTCCCAATTGATGACAAGTGACTAAAATCAGTCACCATGTACATCGTATTCGGGAAGAAAACCAACCACGCCGCCGTCAATCCCCATTTCAGCCAACGTGTTGATTTTGTTGCGCGAATCCATAACGCCAAATCAAACGGCACAATGGCCAAAAAGACGTTCCAAATTAGAAAATTAAAGTTTGTCGGAAAATACCAAACAACCAGCATGAAAGCCAGTACCAGCACATGGATTTCCAAAATATTCCGCTTCAACACGTTCACCACCTCATGAATTACCTCATGAAAATTATTATACGTCAGCTAGCTTAAATGCGATATAGGGAATTAGTCGCTTACTTCAACGAAGACGTTTGCGCCGTCACCCGTTTATCGTATGGCACTTCGAACAAATCAATTTCACCAACTGTTAGGTCCGCTTGACCCGCCAACAAATCTTGCACTGACGTCTCAAATGCGTCCGTCGCGTCATCAGCCACTGGCACAGTCACTGTTACCCCGGTATCGTACTGCGTATCCAGGATTGTAAACTCATGCTGTTCAAGCCAATACTTGAGCGACTCGTAATTCTTATAGTCGACCCGAATTGACATTTTGTGGCGTTGAATGCGTTCCACTAGTCCCAATTCGGCAATGCCGCCAGCCACCGTACCGGCATACGCGCGGACAAGACCACCAGCCCCTAATTTGATGCCACCGAAATAGCGGGTCACGACCGCCACAATATCATGCACCTCGTTATTTTTAAATACTTCAAGCATCGGCACCCCAGCCGTACCAGCTGGCTCACCATCATCAGAGTAGCGTTGTACTTGGTCGCGCTCCCCCAACATATACGACCAAACATTGTGTGTGGCCTTATTATGCTCTTTGTTAATGCGATCAATAAACGCACGGGCATCCGCTTCCGTTTCAACACGAGCCATGTTAACAATGAAGCGCGACTTTTTAATTGTTTGTTCCCACGTATATTCTGACGCGGCAATGGTAATGTATTGATCCGTATTCACAATATGTTCAGTCTGATTTCCTGCCATAATGATTACCTCGTTATTAAACAATAAAAAGCCAGATGCCGGCATCTGGCTTTTTACTTATCTTACTCTTCGAATTCGAACTGGAAGTCCAAGATTTGAACAGTGTCACCACCACGGGCACCAGCATCACGCAATGCCTCATCAACACCCATAAAGCGCAATTGACGAGCAAAACGCATCATTGATTCCGTGTAGTTGGTATTCGTACGCTTGAACAAGCGCTCGATTTCATCACCGTAAAGTACCCAAACACCATCTTCATCACGATCGATTTCGAATGGTGTCCGTTCCTCAGAGAACTCGTACAAAGCTGACTCCGTATCATCAGGCTCCATGCCCTTAGGAATAAAGGCTGGCGTCTCGTCCAACAAGTCGGCTGTTCGTTGCATGAGTGGCTCCAATCCTTGGCGCGTCAATGATGAAATTGGCATAATTTCAACATCGTCTGGCACATTTGGATCCGCAGCTAACTTCTCTTTGAATGTCGCCAATGTTTCTTCGGCATCAGGCATATCCATCTTCGTTGGGACGATAATCTGTGGTCGTTCCAACAAAGCTGGATCATACTCTGCCAATTCATTGTTGATCTTCAAGAAGTTCTCGTAAGGATCCTCTTCTGGATCGATACCTGACATGTCGATCATATGCAAAATAACACGCGTACGCTCAACGTGACGTAGGAATTGAATTCCCAAACCGACACCTTGTGACGCACCCTCAATCAACCCAGGCAAGTCAGCCATAACAAAGTCACGACCATCTTCCAAACGAACCATCCCCAAGTTAGGGACCAACGTCGTAAAGTGGTACGCTGCAACCTTTGGCTTCGCAGCCGTTACAACTGACAACAACGTTGACTTTCCAACAGATGGGAACCCAACTAGACCAACATCAGCTAGCACCTTCAATTCAAGGGCGATATCCAATTCTTCACCAGGCTCACCGTTTTCGGCGATTTCAGGCGCTGGATTTGTTGACGAGGCAAAACGCATGTTACCACGACCACCACGACCACCTTGGGCAACTACCAAACGTTGACCTTGCTCAGTCAAGTCGCCAATGACACGACCTGTTTCAGCTTCAGTAATCGTCGTTCCTTGGGGTACCTTAATAATCAAATCATCAGATGACTTACCCGTCATCCCCTTAGTGGCACCGTTATCACCAGGAGTTGC
>NZ_KQ970395.1:11311-12166 GCF_001579105.1 Weissella sp. DD23
ATTCACGCGAACAGGACAAGCTGGCACGCCAAGCACAAATTCCATTGTAACAGGCGTATTTTGTCGCTTATCATTTTACAGTAATTGCGCGGGTTTGACCACCTTTAATCATCAGCATGCTGAATTGCTTGCAACGAAATTTTGATTGCATTAGCCACTTTTTCAGAGACACCCACTTCTCGCAGGTCCGCTATCGAGGCGTTCGCAATCTTATTTAATGAGCCAAACTTAGCCAATAACTTCTGACGTGTCTTTGGACCAACGCCGGCAATTTCATCCAATTTTGAACCCAAAGAACTTTTAGACCGTAATTGTCGGTGGAACGTAATCACAAACCGGTGCACTTCATCCTGAATCCGTTGCAACAAGAAAAAGCCTTGTGACTTTGGATCCAAGTTCACGTGGGGCTCACCCTCTTCACGCAACAAGTCCGCTGTTTTGTGCTGATCGTTTTTCACCATGGCTGCAACCGGAATATCAAGGCCCAATTCGTCCTCAATGACTTCCCGGGCAGCGTTCAACTGAATGACACCCCCGTCCATCAAAATCAAATCTGGCATCTCAGCGTGTTCCTTCAACAAACGGGTATACCGACGCCGAATGACTTCCATCGTTTCAGCCCGTTCATCCGCATGCTCGACTGTCTTGTTTTTGTACTTACGGTACTTATTTTTATTAGGGACACCATCCTCAAAGACGACCATCGCAGATACCATTTCGGCCCCTTGCGTGTGCGAGTGATCGAATGCCTCAATGCGGTGAATTTCAGGGATCCCCAATGCATCCGCAATTTCTTGCATAGCACCACTTGTCTTTGATTCATTCATTTCCATCAAACGGAACTTTTCATCCAAC
>NZ_KQ970395.1:12553-14220 GCF_001579105.1 Weissella sp. DD23
CCGCATTTTTCCGATTATAGAACTGCAAAATAAAACTGGTCATTTCTTCTTCAGCTGACTCCACAATTGCAAACGTCCGCTTCTCACGTTTCATCAGTCGCGCTTGACGTACGAAGAAGACCTGAACAGACAACCACCCCTTATCCATATAGAAATTAAACAAGTCTCGTGGTGTACCGTCCTTGGAAATAATCTTTTGTTTCTCAACCGTCGTTTCGATAAACTTCAACTGATCGCGTAAATCAGCCGCCCGTTCGAATTCCAAATTCTCCGAAGCTGTGTTCATCTTCTCATTCAGGACCTTCGTCACTTCTTTTGTATCGCCATCCAAGAAGTGTTGGATCTTTTTAATTTGGTCCAAATACTCTGTAAATGGGACCTGACGATAGCAGGCACCCAAGCATTGTCCCATGTTAGCGTACAAGCAAGGGCGCCCTTGATAACCATTACAACGCCGGAGTGGGTACACCTTTTGCAAGAAGTGTAACGTTTCCTGGGCAGCGTAGACGTTTGGATACGGACCAAAGTACTGCGCACCATCCTCCTTAACATCGTTTGCCAACTCCAATTTTGGATCGGCCTCATGGGTAATTTTAATGTAAGGGTACCCCGTCCCACGCTTCAAACGAATGTTGTAATAAGGTTGGTACTTTTGAATCAAGGTGATTTCAAGGAGCAAGGACTCTTTTTCAGAGCTTGTCACAATAAAATCAAAATCCGCGATATTCTCAACCAACTGCGCCGTTTTACCAGTGTGTTCGCTCTTAAAATACGACCGTACACGATTTTTTAGATTCTTCGCCTTACCAACGTAAATGATTTTGCCGTTGATATCTTTCATTTGATATGAACCCGGCAAATCTGGTAACAAGGCTAACTTTTGTTCAATATGTTCTGACGCCATTCGCTTTTCCTTTCGACAAATATTCCTTTCTTATTATACGCCGACATTCGGTTTAATTTAACCCCAGACATTTGGACAAAAAAAACGCACATCCTTGGTTAGGACGTGCGATTAGGTCATTATTTTGTTCGGTAAACGTAAACGCTGATTGCAGCAACCGTCAGTAAAACACCAGCCATGGCAATTAACATATCCGTGTTGCTTGGCGTGGGCATTGCAGCAGTGCTTGCCGCAAACCCTTGTTCCGTCAATCCCCACACGCCAGCAATCGTCGCGACCATCATTAGTGCCATCTTTTGTACAGCCTTCATTATGTTGTTAGTCCTTTTCTTATATAATCATCACTTGCAAGAACTTATCTTACAGGGCGAGTATGATTGAATTATGAATTTGTAACCGTTATCATTTTTGTGAAAAGTCGTTATTTGGCATCCATAAAGTCCCAATTAAGTTAACGTGTTATACTAGAGGTAATATTTTAACTGGGGGTGCTACTATGCCATTGCAAACAAAGCGAACTGATGAACTAAGCAAGCAATTTGATGATTTATTCGTCATGCCTGATGTCAAAGACGACAACAAGGATCGTTTTTTGGGTAAGAAGGACGAAGAACAACTAAAGCGTTAACAAAAAAGGAAGTACGTCAATATTGACGCACTTCCTTTTTTGTTTAATCCTTCGTTTTGACAAACAATCCCTTCAAGCTGCTTAAAGCCGCCTTAGTGATATTACCATCACTGTAAGTCAGCACGTTGCGCTTAT
>NZ_KQ970395.1:14605-16508 GCF_001579105.1 Weissella sp. DD23
AGGTTTGAGAAATAAATGGCACGAATGACAAGACGTTCAAGAACGTATTGTGCGGTTGACCTGACAACGTAAACGTCAAGACGTACCCAATCATGGCGACGTAAGTCATTGGCGCAACAGCTTGTTGCACCTGACTCTGGTCATTAACCATTGCCGCCAGAATCGCCGTCAAAACCATGTACATGAAGATGGCTACCAGAGCAAGCAACAACGACATAATGGCGAAGCCCATATCAACACCGGCCAGTAGGCTCTTAACCATCTTTAAATACTTATAATGTGGCGCAAACACGTTCACAACTAACCCTGCTACCACGTACAAGGCCGCATGAGTAATCGCTAACAAAGCAATTCCGGTTAGCTTACCGAAAAACTGCACCGCTGGTGACGTTGCGGATAGCAAGATTTCCATAATACGTGATGACTTCTCATTCGCTATTTCTTGTGCAATCATGCTGACGTATGACGTCAAGAACACGAAAATCAAAATTCCTAAAGCTGAGGCCAAGGCATAATTAGCTGTATCCGCTGCGGCACCGCCACGGGTTTCACCCTTGTCACTTTGAACTTTCGTGGTCAAAGTTGGTGGCGTCATCAATGTCTGTAGTTCAGTTGGTGACAACTTCATTGCCGACGCTTTCGCCAGCATCGTGTACGTATTCAGTGACGCCTTCATTTTTGTTTCAGAAACAGATTGCCCATCTGCAGAATTCACCAATTCATACTTTTGATTGGCAGTTGCTAAATAGGCATCCAGCTTCCCTTTTGTCAATTCTCGCTTTGCCTGTTTTTCGTCAGTCACATTTTTAACTTTGATGTCAAAGGCATCATCTTTTTTTAAATATGTCGCTAAGGCTGGTTCATTCACTACCCCCACAACAGGTGTCTTATGACTCTGAGTGGCGGTAATAATAAACGAAATACCAGCAATCACTAACAAAATTAGCATTGGTGCTAAGACCAATGACCAAAAGCCGACCGACTTAATCCGCGTTTTATACGTCTGACGGGCGACTAACATTAACTGCTTGGCTGTCATTATGCTTGCCCTCCTTGTACTTCGCGACGGAAAATTTCGTCCAATGTCGGTGGTTGTTGCGCAAAGACTGGCACATACCCATCTTGGGCAACCAACTGAAAGACTTCGCGGCCAACCGCTGCGTCAGTTAATTGCAGATGACGGCCAGGTCCCTGTGGCGTAATACTTTTCACGCCGGCAATCTCACGCAACTCAGCATCCGTAGCCGGTGACTCCAAATAAATCTCAGTTCGCCCAAACGATTCGCGGATTGCATTGGTGTCACCGTGCAACACCGTCTCACCATGACGGAGCATCGTCAGTTGATCAGACAATTTTTCGACACCGCTCATATTGTGTGAACTAAAAATAATCATGGCCCCCTCATGCTTCAGGCGCATAATTTCTTGCATCATCAACTCCGTATTGACCGGGTCCAACCCCGTAAACGGTTCGTCTAAAATCAAAAAATCCGGTTCGAAAATGACTGTCGCAATCAATTGTACTTTTTGTGCATTACCCTTCGATAGTTTTTGCACCTTGTCACTTGGCTTACCCACCACATCAAGACGTTTCATCCAATCGACTAAGGCTGATTTGGCATCAGACCGTTTCATCCCATGTAACTCGGCAAAATACATGACTTGTTCTTCAATCGTCAATTTCTGATATAAGCCACGCTCTTCAGGCAAAAAGCCGATGCGCTGCTTGTCTGTCGCGGTAATGGCATGACCATCCCAGGTCACCGCACCCGAGGTCGGCTCAATAAAATCCAAAATCATGCGAAAAGTCGTCGTCTTACCAGCCCCGTTTTGGCCAATAAGCCCCATGACTTCACCAGGATTCAGACGCATATTCATATCCTGAACCGCAATTTTATCACCA
>NZ_KQ970395.1:16578-26569 GCF_001579105.1 Weissella sp. DD23
TCAAGTTTAACCCCAGTTAATTTCGTCACGTTGGACAAGTTGGAAATCAATATCCGCCATGCGCCCGCGACCGGTTGGGTTTTGACCATGCACTTGCAAGTAGAAACGGGCATCATCATCAGCGCGCATTTCCGTAGCTGGCACAACCACATCGTGATCGTAGTGCAATTGGAACCCATTCAACTCAGGAATAAAAGTATATAAACGACCGACATCAACGTCGAAATCCTTGCGGTACATTGCAACAAGCTCTGTGCCCTGCAATGGCGCTGTTAAATCATAGCGAATCATTGGATTGCCCCCTGATTAATTTTCTTTAGCGCTATTATCACGCGTTTTTACGGAATCGGTCAAGCATTTCGGGTGTAAAACGCAATTCACGTGGCTTAGAACCATTTGCTGGTCCAACCAGTCCACGATCTTCCAACGCATCCACGATACGACCAGCACGATTGTACCCCATGCCAAAGTGACGCTGAATTGATGAAGTTGAGGCACCGCCGGCACGAAGGATAAATTCGAGTACTTCGTCCCATTTTTCATCCAAATCGTCGGCACCATCACCACCATTTTCAAGCGCTTGCACTTCTTCATCGGAAACCGTCATGCTGTCATCGTACTGCGCTTCACCTTGATTCTTAATAAAGTCCGTCAACGCTTCCACGTCTTCATCCGTCAAGAACGCGCCTTGCACACGTTGTGGTCCGTTCGAACCAATTGGCGCGAACAGCATATCACCACGACCTAACAACTTTTCAGCCCCGTTACTATCCAAAATCGTCCGTGAATCAACCCCGGATGACACGGCAAACGCCATACGTGATGGTACGTTCGCTTTGATCAAACCAGTAATGATATCAACGGATGGCCGTTGCGTTGCGACAATCATATGGATTCCCGCTGCACGCCCAAGTTGTGCAATACGCACAATCGCATTTTCGACATCGCCAGACACCGTTGATGTCATCATCAAATCGGCCAATTCGTCGATGATAACAACCAAATAAGGCATCTTTTGCAACACTGTACTTGGGTCGCTCGCATTTTGTTTTTCAACAAACCGATTATACCCATCAATGTTACGAACACCTTCTTCGGCTAACAGCTTGAAACGGCGGTCCATTTCAGCGACCACTTTCTTCAAACCGAGCGACGCCTTCTTTGGATCCGAAATCACCGGTGTAATCAGGTGGGGAATATCATTATAGACTGACAACTCAACCTTCTTGGGGTCCACCAGCATCAAACGGACCTGTGACGGCTTTGCTTGTAGCAAAATTGACGCCAAGATACCGTTAATCGCCACTGACTTACCTGATCCAGTTGAACCGGCGATCAGCAAGTGTGGCATCTTCGTCAAGTCCAACTTCACGACACCACTTGTGACGCCGCGACCAATTGGTACAACCAATGGTTTCTCCGTATCGACACCAGCTTCTTCAACCATGTCCCGGAAACCAACCGTTGCCTGTTGGTCATTCGCCACTTCAATACCAACGACGTTTTTACCTGGAATTGGTGCCTCAATACGCAGTGACTTTGCCGCTAGGGCGAGCGCCAAATCGTCAGCTAAGTTTTGAATCTTCGACACCTTGACACCAACTGCTGGTTTAATTTCATATTGGGTTACCGTTGGTCCCAACACAACCTTTTCAACCGTGGCATTGATGTTAAAGCTCTTCAATGTTTCATGTAAAATACGCGCCTTTTCATTTAGCGCATCACGTTCAGCAGATTGGTCGGTTGACCCAATGTGTTGCAACAACTCAGTGGTTGGTAAGACGTAATCCTTATCATCAATCACCGTCACCAACCCTGACGCATCAACATCTGCCTTGGGTTCTGTGATTGTTGACGGTTCGACGTGCCCGACACCGGCTTGATGCGCTTGTGTCTTTGGTGATGTTGCTTGATTGCTGTGACCCAAGATATCTGCGTGCGTCAATGGCGTTTCTTGTCCCGGTAGTAAGTCGTCATCCGGTAAGTCCGCACCAAAGACAACCGGTGCAATTTCTTCATGTTCTGACTGAATGACCGCATTCGGATCGAAATCAGGGTCAAAACTCATTGACGCCGCTGGTGCATCATCAAGCGATGGTATAGGCACTTGGGTCAAATCAGGTTCAGGCGCTGGCGCAGTTGCACTAGGCGTAACTGGCGCCGGTACCGTTGGTGTCGTTTCATGATGTGGCATAGGGGCCACAATTTCTGGCATCTTGAACTCTGTCGCCGTCGCTTCAGCCTCAGCAGCATCCGCCAACACATCTTGTGGTGACTTTGCTTTCCTCGTTGCCAATTTAACGGGTTGACTAGCATCCGCTTCCGGCACAACACCAGCTAACTTAGCTGCTTTATCACTCTCCGACGCAAACGGGTCATCATTGAAGAAATCATTCATCGCCGTACGCTGTCGATCGCGGAACCCTTCAATTGACTCCGTGACCTTTTCATGTGCTGTCGTCGCCTGCGTTTGCACAAAGTCACCTGTACCTTCAGCTAACTTAAAGAAGTTATCAAAGACCTCGCGCAATGGTAAGTTAAACATCACCACTAAGCCGATAATTAACAACACAATGGCAATTAACCATGAACCAAAATTAGACGATGCTATGTAAGTTGCGCTGTATAACACCGCCCCAATTAAGCCACCACCAACGGGTGTCGTGACAGCATGATTATTGAGATCTTGATTAATCAATGTCTGAATAACCTGCGTATAGTTGTTGTGGACGTTCATCTTGTTGAACAACAAAATTGATCCGACCAACATGATACCTAGATAAAATAGGCCAAAGCCAACATAATGTTGCCACTTAAAACGTCGTGGCCACTGGCCATAGGCAAGCACCACGAGAAATGGCACGAGCAAGACCAGTAGCAAAAATTGGTATGAGCCACCAACAATCAGGCGCACCATATTGGCAATAAACTTACCCACCAAACCAACTTTGGCAATTGCAAGGACGGCCAACAGACTAGCAAACAAGCCTAAGAATTGGGGCCCACGATCCTTCAACCAGGTCATTGTGTCATTACTAGCCTTTTTTCGAGGGGCCGGCTTTTTGCGGGGCCGTGCTTTTGCCTTGGAGGCGGGACGTCTTTTAGTCGTCGCTGCCATCGCAGCCTCCTTTCTTAAGTAAATAATTATTCATTTATTACTTTAACTTGTCGTAATCATATTCGTGCGTCAAATCAAGATTTGGGAAACCTTGTTGGCGCAACGTTTCATAGATAATAATGGCAGCCGTGTTCGACAAGTTCAATGACCGAATATGTTCGTCATTTTGTGGAATACGCAAGGCCTTCTCAGGATGTTGCTTCATGAATGGCTCTGGCAAACCGGTCGTTTCCTTACCAAACAAGAAGTAATAATCGTGATCAGGATTCGTGTAATCTGCCTCGTGATAAGCCCGTGGCGCAAACTTAGAAATCAAGAACAATTCATCCGTGTCCTTAAGCGTTGCCATAAAGGCTGGCAAATTCTCGTGGACCGTAATGTCAACTGTATCCCAGTAGTCCAACCCGGCACGCTTAACGTGCTTATCATCCAACTTAAATCCCAATGGTTCAATCAGGTGTAATTTCGTGTTCGTTCCCGTTGCCGTACGGGCGATGTTTCCAGTATTTGCTGGCATCAATGGCTCAAACAATACAATATGATTCGTGCTCATGATAATCTCCTTTTCTAGGGCGGGTCCTCCCCTCCCCCAATGCGTTATTGCATACAAAAATAAGTATAGCACGGACAAAACCTCGACCGCGCTATACTTAAAAAACCTTATTAATGTCTTTACTGGTTGGTTTCATCTCGAAACAGACCTGAGTTCAATTGCCACCACTTATACAAGCGGTAAATCAGTACTTTAGCAATCGCATAGCCCGGAATACCAAAAACCACCCCGGCCAGGCCAAAAATATTACCCGCCGATAGCAAGATAACCACAACCGTTACTGGATGAACTTTGAGCGAGTTACCAAGCAACTTTGGCGCAATCACTTTTCCTTCCAATGTTTGCTCAATCATAAAGACGATGAACACATAAACCAACATCATTGGCGAAACGAACAGTCCTACAACCACCGCCGGGACCATCGCTAGAAACGATCCCAGAAACGGAATTAAGTTCAACAAACCAGCACTAATGGCGATTAGCCAGCCGTACGGCAAGCCGATAATGGTATAGCCAATTGCAAACATAACCATCACTGCGAACGCCACTGACAATTGCCCCCGAATGTAATTCGAAATTTGCTTGTTAATCTCACCAATGGTATCCAAAAATGAGCCCCGTGCTTTTGGTGGTAAAAACTTAGCCATGTAGTTTGGCATCTGGTGGCCATCCTTTAGCAAATAAAACAAAATCAACGGGAACGTCACAATTGTGATAATGGCTGAAGTCAGTGTCCCAACAACTGAGCTCACACCATGAATGCCTTTTTTCGCATATTCAGCTGAGTAATTTTGGACCCATTTTGAAATATCACTATTCGTCTGATTAAACCACTTATTCACATCAGCAAAGCGCTTGTCAGCCGTTAACTGATCAATCATTTTGACCAAAGCTCGCCAATATTCTGGCCAATGATTGATCAAACCAACGATTTGGTCGCTCAGCCACGGAATAAAGACAGCTAAGCCCCATACAATCAAGACCAACAATACCAAAAACTGCACCGTAATCGTCGCAACACGCGACATTTTATACCGGCGTTCCGCCCAATCCACAATCGGATTCAAGAGATAATAAAACACGCCTGCAATGATGATTGGCGCCCCGACCGCACTGAACAGTGCCACAATCGGTTCAAATATAAAATTAACTTTATCAAACATGTAAATAATCGCTAACAATAGCAATATAATTAGCATACTTGAGATGATTTTATTATTTAATAACCATCGTTGAAAGACAGATTGTTTCGTCTCGCGATTTGTCATCTTTTATCCCCCATATATAAAAAACCAGTACCCCGACTGGTACTGGTTTTATTGTATCAAGCTTAGATGAACAATACACGCACTGATTCAGGAATTTCGAAGTCCTTTTGTGACAACGTTAGCTCGCCTGTTACAGCATCCCGACGGTATACCGTAACATTGTCCGTGTTTTGGTTAGCCGCAACCAAAAAGGCGTCATCTGGGCTCAAAGCGAAATCACGTGGGAAATCTCCTTCAGTTGAAATCCATTGGATATGTGCAACAGAGGCGCCATTATCCTTCACTGCAAAGACTGCGATTGAGTTGTGACCACGGTTTGATGTGTAGACAAACTTACCGTCGTTTGACAAGTAAATCGCCGCACCACCATTGTGCTCTGTCCAATCGGCCGGAATCGTTGCCACAGTTTGCAAATGCGTGAATGAGCCATCCGCATTGTACTTCAAAACTGAAAGTTGTGATGACAGTTCACCTAACAAGTAGGCATATTGACCATCAGGACTGAAACGCAAGTGACGTGGGCCAAAACCAGCCTCCGTCTCATACGTCGCAACTAACGTCAACTTACCGGCATCAGAGACGTCAAACGTCAACACCTTGTCAGCACCCAAATCAACGACCGCGACACGATTGTCCGGCGTTAGATTATTCCAGTGCACGTGTGATGAGCCTTGTTCTGGGCGAGGACCTGACCCTTCAGATTGAAAACTATCCGTCAACGTCAATGAGCCATCAGCGGCAATCGCAAAGACTTCTAACGTTCCCTTGTGGTAGTTACCTGAGTACAACAATTGACGTGCCTCATCAACTGCCACATAAGCAGGTGACGCACCTTCTGCCAAAACTTCTTGGGTCAACGTTGCCGTATCATCCGCGAAGTTAAGGACCGCCAACCCACCTTGATCACCGTTTTTATCAACCGCATACAATGTGTTAGCCTTACTCAAAGCCAAGTAAGTTGGTGATCCAACTTCAGCAACCAACTTGGCATCTTGCAACTCACCAGTCTCCGTGTTCAATGCAGCTTCGTAAATTCCTTTTGAAACACGTCGCGTATAAGTACCAAATAAAATCTTTTCCAATGCCATGGTTGATCTCGCTTTCATTCATTAATAATCTTTTAGTAAACGCTTTCATTGTAACACAAAAGCGACCACACCAACAGATGCAGTCGCTTAATTCTCTTACTTATTTATTGGCAATGACTTCAATTTCAATACGTGCCGCTTTGGGTAACGTTGCCACCGCAACTGCTGAACGCGCTGGTAACACGTCAACGTCCTGAAAGAAACGCGCATAAATATCATTCACCATCGCAAAGTCTGCCATGTCGACTAGGTAAACGTTCACCTTAACAATATCAGCCCGTGTCAACGCAGCTGCCTCTAATAACCCATCAATATTGGCAAAAACCTGGTTAGCTTGGTCAATCGTTGACGCACCCGCAAATTCACCAGTA
Organism: Weissella sp. DD23; assembly: GCF_001579105.1. NCBI lineage: Bacteria > Bacillati > Bacillota > Bacilli > Lactobacillales > Lactobacillaceae > Weissella > Weissella sp. DD23. Next base: position 22,977 of record NZ_KQ970395.1, read on the forward strand.
CTTGGTACCAAACCGATTTGACCCGATGCATACAGCGTACCGTTGCTTAAAACAGCTTGTGAGTATGGTCCAATTGCAGCCGGTGCCTGCGTTGTCGTAATGATTCGTTTTGTCATCTTCATTTCCCCAATCTTGTTAATAGCGTCAGTATACGCGCTGTCGACCATCAGCCAATAAAAAAAGGACCTGTCTTTAACACAGATCCTTTATCAGGGTTATGCTTTGAACTTTCGACGTTCTTGGACACGTGAGACAATTACTGAGGCAACAATTGATAACGTTAACAAACCAATAATCACCGATAATGACACCACGTTTGAAATGTGGAAATGCCAGTCCAATGCCTTGGCAGTCTCGTTCAAGACCATCTTGACCCCAATAAAGGCCAAAATAACAGCCAGCGCATACTTAATGTATCGGAACATTGGCAGAATTCCTGACAAAGCAAAGTACAATGAACGCAATCCCATGATAGCAAAGATGTTTGACGTGACCACGATGAACGTGTCTTGTGTCACCGCAAGGACAGCCGGAATTGAGTCAACCGCAAACAATAAGTCGGAAGCTTCAATAAACAACAACGCTAACAAGAATTGGGTAGCATAACGTTTACCATTTTCTTTTACCAAGAAATGTGGTTCCGCAACATCTTCCTTCAAAGGTAGAATTTTACGCAATCCCTTAATAATAAAACTATCATTCAAGTCTTGCGCTTCTTCCTTTTCGAACAGCATCTTCACCCCAGTGACAATCAAGAAGGCACCAAAGATGTACATCAACCACGCGAAGTGATGTAGCAAGGCAGCCCCACCGAAGATAAAAATCACACGCATCACTAAGGCACCGAAAACACCCCAGAACAGCAAACGGTGTTGATACTTCAATTCAATCCCAAAGAAACCAAAGACCAAGATGAAGATAAACAAGTTATCAATACTCAACGACTTTTCCAGCAAGTATGCCGTCACAAAGTCTAGGGCATGATCACCACCCGTAAAGAACCAGAGACCACCGGCAAAAATAAAGGCCAAACCGATCCAAAAGGCGCTCCAAAGCAGTGACTCCTTCATGGTTGGTGCCGCGTTCGTTTTGTGGAAGACTCCCAAATCAAGGGCCAACATGACCAAAACAAAGGCGAAGAAACCAATCCAATAACCTATACTAACTTCCATTTATTTCTCAACTTTCTGATATCTAGCGACGTCACGGCTCAACAATTTGACCCGCAATGACTATAAGTTTATTTTAACTGAATTCTCATTGAAATACTATTACCAACATTTTGGGAAAATATTGCAAATAAGACTGACAGCTATCCGTCTATTAAGGTATGATGAGCCCTAGTTAACCAAAAGGAGTTTGTTCATGAAGTCTACCAAAATCACAAAGCGCCTGCTCATGCTCTTAGGCGTTGTCCTCATCCTATTAGCCGGTTCTGTCGCTTACATGCAAGTATTTGGCCTTTACCGTGCTACTCCAACCGCGCAACGCGCAGCCCATTCAGCCACCGAAACGGCGGACTATTGGGCCTTCAAACCTAAAGCTAATACTGGACAAAAAGATACGGCCATTATTTTTTATCCCGGGGCGTTTGTCCAAAGTGACGCCTATGCCATCTGGGCCAAGGACGTTGCGCAAGCTGGCTACCCCGTTTACGTGTTGAAAACACCGTTATCTTTTTCATTAATCGCCCAAAACAAAGCAGACATTGCTATCAAAAATAGTCATGCCCACCACTTTGTAATTGGTGGCCATTCCTTGGGTGGCGTGGTTGCCAGCGGTTACGTAGCCAAGCATCCAAAGGCTCACATCACTGGTCTATTATTACTTGCCAGTTATCCACAAGAAAAAAACCATTTGGCCAAGCGAACCGATCTTGCCGTTTTGTCACTGACCGCTAGCCAAGATCAGGTATTAAAGCAAGCAAATTATCGCGCAGCTAAAGCCTGGTTGCCAAAAGACACTCGGTATCAAACAATTCGTGGTGGCAATCACGGTGGATTCGGCAGCTATGGGCCCCAAAAACATGATGGTCAGGCGACAATTTCAAACGCCCAACAACAGACAGCTATTGCTGATCGTGTTGTTGCATGGCTAAGCCGTTAGACTGCAAATCAAAAAACACCCTGGACTGTATTAATCCAGGGTGTTTTCATATCATTAATTTGCAGACTTAACATCCAGTTCTAGGAAGTTAGCCACCTTTGTTGCTTCATCTGCAACCGCGTGTAGTGTTGCCAAACGGTTGTTCTTAACTGCTTCGTCTTCAACCATAACCATCGTCTCTTCGAAGTAAGCAGCCACGGCAGGTTGTAAGTTCAACAATGCCGCAAGCTTCGCATCCGTGCCATCAACAGTTGCAACTGGGGCAACCGCTTCAAACAATGCCTTTTCGGCTGCATTCTCGAACAGGGCAACGTCAACAGTCGCATCCGTTGCATTCTTCGTTGTCAAACGCATCACACGAGTCAACGCTTCAACACCCTCACGGAAGTTGGCATCGTTAACGTGGGCAGCCAAGACTTGCGCTGATTCAAACATTTGCGTCGTATCAGCAAAGTTGTTCTTCGTCACCGCGTTGATGATGTCACGACGAACACCCTCATCTTGCAATGCCTTCACAACACGGTCCGTCAAGAAGTTAACGACCGCAGCCACATTGTTTTGCAACTCAGCCATCACTTCTTCTGGCAAACCAAACTTAACTGCATCGGCATTAATGTCAGCAATCAAGTCTGACAAAATACCGTCAATATCCAAATCCCACTTGTTGTCAGCCAAGATGTTCACAACACCTGAAGCGGCACGACGCAAAGCATATGGGTCATTTGAACCTGATGGCACCATACCACCCGCAAAGAATGACAACAAGCTATCCAACTTATCAGCCAAGGCCAATACCTTACCCAAATCTGACGCAGGCAATTCACCATCAGCAGAGATTGGCATGTAGTGCTCACGGATTGCTTGGGCCACGGCAGCGTCTTCACCAAACAAGTTAGCGTACTTCTCACCCATGATACCTTGCAATTCATCAAACTCACCGACCATACCAGTCATCAAGTCAAACTTGTAGATTTCACCAGCACGCGCCAACTTGGCTTGTTGATCATCAGTAAAGGCCAAACGACCAGCAATGATGGCAGCCAAAGCCTTGGCGCGACGTGTGTGGGCGGCAACTGAACCCAACTTAGCGTGGAATGATACCACTTCCAACTTGTAGTTGTAGAAGTCGATATCGTGCTTTTGATCTTCGTGGTAGAAGAACTTAGCGTCTTCCAAACGCGCAACCAGCACCTTTTCGTTACCGGCAATCACATTATCGATGTGTTCAGCGTTTCCGTTACGAACAGAGATAAAGTGTGGCAACAAAGCGCCGTTTGCATCAACAACGTGGAAGAAACGTTGGTGTTCCTTCATTGACGTAATCAATACTTCATCAGGCACTTCCAAGTAACCTTCATCGAAGCCACCAGCAAAGGCTGTCGGATATTCAACGATGTTGTTAACTTCTTCAAGCAAATCTTCGTCAACGACAACGGTCCAGTTGTTATCACTGGCAATCGTTTCGACTTGTGTGCGGATGTTTTGCT
>NZ_KQ970395.1:26979-33292 GCF_001579105.1 Weissella sp. DD23
GGCATCTGCTTGTACAAAGACTGACGTCAAGGCCTCTTCGTACTGGTCAGCTGATGCAATTTCAACATCATGACCCAAGAAACGGTGTCCACGTGATGAACGACCCGTTGCAACTCCCAAGATATCAAATGGGACAACTTCATCATCCAACAATGCGACCATCCAACGAATTGGACGGACGTATTCAAACGTGTGACGACCCCACTTCATCGTTGTTGAGAACGTCATCGCCTCAATAACTTGCTTGAAGCCCGTCAAAACTTCAGCCGCTGGCTTTCCAGCCTCAAACTTTGTAACGTAGATGTACTCGTTACCGTTAAATTCCTTAAACGTAATGTCATCAGTCGTCAACCCTTGACCGCGGACAAATCCTTGGGCTGCCTTTGAATAGTTACCCTCAGCATCAAGTGCGACCTTCTTAGCAGGCCCCTTAACTTCTTCTTGGAAGTCTTCAGCCTTTTCAGCAACATCAGAAATCAACACTGCTAAACGACGTGGCGTAGAGAAAGGCTTAATTGCCCCGTATGCCAAACGCTCGTCGGCCATAAAGTTTTCGGCACGCTCAACCAATTGGTTAATTGCGGGCGTCACCAAGTGGGCCGGAACTTCTTCCAAACCAATTTCTAGCAAAAAGTTAGCCATCTTAGTTTTCCTCCTCATCTGCAGGCAAGTACTTCGCACGCAAAGCTTCGTCCTTCAACAATGGGAAACCAAGCTTCTTACGCTCATCAATGAAGGCACGCGCAACTGAACGGGCCATGTTACGGATACGTGATAGATATTTTGCACGTTCTGTAACTGACACTGTGCCACGGGCATCCAACAAGTTAAACGTGTGTGATGACTTCAAAATGTAGTCGTAAGCTGGGTGAACCAAGCCCTTTTCCAAAGCCTTCTTAGCTTCAGCTTCGTACTCGTTAAAGTGACGCAACAACATTTCTTGGTCTGATTCTTCAAATGAGTAAACTGAGTGTTCGTACTCTGGCTCCTTAAAGATGTCACCGTACAAAACGCCGTTACCCCATTCCAAATCGTACACCGTTGGGACGTCTTGGATGTATGAAGCCAAACGCTCCAAACCATACGTGATTTCTGATGTTACGGCATCAACTTGGATACCACCAACTTGTTGGAAGTACGTAAATTGCGTGACTTCCATACCGTCCAACCAGATTTCCCAACCGATACCAGCGGCACCCATTGATGGGTTTTCCCAGTTATCTTCAACGAAACGAATATCGTGTTCCAATGGATCAATGCCCAAGGCCTTCAAAGAATCCAAGTACAATTCTTGAATGTTGTCGGGTGATGGCTTCATAACCACTTGGAATTGGTGGTGTTGGTACAAACGGTTTGGGTTATCACCGTAACGTCCATCGGCAGGACGACGTGATGGCTCCACGTAAGCCGCGTTCCATGGCTCAGGACCATTGGCACGTAGGAACGTGTAAGGGCTCATCGTACCCGCACCCTTTTCTGTATCGTAAGCTTCCATCAGCATTGCGCCTTGGTCAGCCCAGAACTTTTGCAACGTCAAAATAATGTCTTGCACACTCATTTTTGCGCTCATATTGACAAATTCCTTTCTCGTGGTTGGCTTCGAGCAAATAAAAAGCCCTACACCAATCACCATAAAAAATGATTGATGTAGGGACGATAATTCGCGGTTCCACCCTACTTCTAGGAAAACTCCTAGCAGCTTCATTGGATTAAATTGTGCTCCAGCAGTGCCCCTTACGCTAATCAGATCACCCTCACATCACCGGTGACTTGCTGGACTGATTTCACGGAATTCTTCTGCTTTCATCGCTTATTACAACTAATAAGTTTATCACTCAGCCGTTGAATGTCAACGAAATTAATCTCAATATTCAGTTGTCTTTGACCACAAGTACATGCCATAAAACGCATTGAACGTTTTCACGATCATCAAAACAAACATCCCTAATGCGCCTGACCCACCGGCCTGGATTTGATTCCACCATAATAACAGGCCAACCGCATCAACTAACAACCAGACAACCCACTGCGAGAGGTAGCCATACGTTGCCAAAATTTGTGCCAACATCCCCAGCGGTAATTGTGAGGAGTCGAGGTAGACTTGATTACCATGTGCCGTTTTGGCAACGGCTAGAACGACACCATAAACCACAACTGCCCCTGCGACAAGGCATCCCATCATTTTAGGGCCGATACGCTTCGCTTGCATCTGACTACTGTCTTGTTGTTGGGCTAGCTGCTTGTACCAGGCAACCATCCCCACAAACTGCATCACAAAAAAGAAGCCTTGATTGAGAATGTCACCGACCAAATGGTTGTGAATGGACATTAATAACCAGATGCCATTGGTCAGGAGCCCCCAGAAAAAGTTCGTTAACCGGCCACTCGCTAACATGATTAAGTAAAAAGCCAATACCAACCCGGTAATTAAACTCGTCCATCCTGATGATGAATAATCACCTGTATAGACGAAGGCCCAAATCGTAACAGCCATAATAATGACCAGATACACCCGTTGAAACCGATTCATCAAGGCTAAATCACGCTTAATATTGGTTGGTGACGTCGCTTCACGCAAAGCTTGTTTAAGATACTGCATTTCTCTACTCCCTCGTTAAACACTAACGAATAGATTACCACATTAACATTCGCTTGTGCGCTATGTCACGTACTTGTAAATATCGGGCATAATAAAAAGCGATATCCCCCAAAAGGGACATCGCTTTCTAACTGATTCATACCGTACTTACTTGCCAAGGAATCCTGACAACTTATCCTTAACGTCATCCATATCAACGTTATCTAAGATGTCCGCCTTGTCGCCTAGCAAGTCACCGGCCTTTTCCTTCAATTCGTTCAAGTCAGCGCCTTCCAAAAGATCACCAGCTTGGTCCTTCAACTTATCCAAATCAAAATCCATGTCAATTCTCCGTTCGCTTCTTTACTATACACTTATTATAAGTGATATTAGCGCTACCTGTCATCTATTTTGACTCGTCAATTGGCTTTTGTTGGCCGCGTTGGGCGAGACGTTGTGACCAGCCGTCTAGTTGTTGAATAAAACTTTTGGCACGTAAATGTACGCCGACTTGGTCATCATAAATCTTATCCATCACGCGTGCCATATCATGCTTAGTCTCTTCTTTTAGCGACAACGAACCTAACTGTTTTAGGTCAATTTTGTTAAGTTGTGATAGCACACGCACAGAACGTGGATTAGCATTCATACGTTGTTCATCTTGATCCCAGTGCAACTGGCACAGTGTCCCGTTTAGCTTCTCGGAGAAATCAAGTGGTAAATCACGTCGACCACAAACAACACATTCACCCCAAGTCGGTTCAAGACCGAATGCCGGCAACAATTTGATTTCAAAAAAATTGGCAATGCCTTGTGGATCCAGACCTCTCTCAATTTTTTCAATCGCCAAGCGGGCCCATTCATACCACTTACCAATCGGCTGATTATCGACAAATGCCGCGTCAATCAACCCTAAGATGTAAGTCATGTAGGCATTCTTTGTGACGTCCATCATCAATTCACGTGATTGGTGGCTCTCTTTAACAGCGTTAATAAAACTCAAACCGGTTGGATTTAAAGTTCCTTCAAACGTGGCGACCGTTAACGGTTGGACATCCGCTGCGAATTGGTACCGCTTTGACTTGCCATTTTTAATGTAAAACATCCGCTTGCCACCCTGCTTGGTCAGCATCTTAACCATCAGATCCTTTTCCTTGCGGTCTTGCTGGTACATCACAATTGCATCAAATACTTCTGCCATACCCATCCCCTAGTAAAAAAGAGACTAGGTAGTCTCTTTCTCGCCAAATTAAATATCTGAATCTTCCTTGTAACCGTAAGTTTGAAGTGCTTGTGGCTTATCACGCCAACGTTCTTCAACCTTAACCCATGTCTCCAAGAAAATCTTATCACCAAGCAAACGTTCGATATCCTTACGTGCCCGCACACCGATTTCCTTGATCATTGCCCCTTGCTTACCAATGACAATGTTCTTTTGCGTTGGTCGTTCAACAACAATCGTCGCTTGCACATGCAAGTGATTTTCATCTTGACGCTCAATTTTATCAATCACCACCGCAACTGAGTGTGGCACTTCTTGACGTGTCAATTGCAAGACCTTTTCACGAATCAACTCACTCATGATAAATCGTTCTGGGTGATCCGTGATTTGATCAGCTGGGTAATATTGTGGACCTTCTGCCATCTTATCCATCGCAAAATCCAACAATTCAGGCACGCCATCCCCCTTCAAAGCTGAAATTGGGAAGATTTCGGCAAACTCCATTTGTTGGCGGTAATCATCAATAATCGTCAACAAATCTGCTGGGTTCACCAAGTCAATCTTATTAATGATCAAATAAACTGGCGTCTTCGTGTCCTTTAAGCGATTAATAATGAAATCATCCCCGGCCCCACGTGGTTCGTCGGCATTCACCAAGAACCAAACCATGTCTGCTTCACGTAAAGCTGACATGGCTGTCTTCACCATAAAATCACCTAGTGAGTTATGAGGCTTATGGATACCTGGTGTATCCATAAAGACGATTTGACCCTCATCGGTGGTGTAAATTCCTTGGATCTTGTTACGGGTTGTTTGTGCCTTAGGTGACATGATGGCAATCTTTTCACCAATCATCTTGTTCAAAAGCGTTGACTTACCAACGTTTGGACGACCAACCAAGGCCACGAAACCTGACTTAAATCCTTGTTCACTCATGTATAAAATCTCTGTTCTTTCTGTATAATCCACGTGTTACCACGCACAACTTTATCCCAGCAACATCTGCAAATTCGGCAAGATGTAAGGCTGGAAAATCAACACACCCACGACAATTGCGAAGGCAACGGCTGCCAAAACAGCCCCAGAAGCCACATCTTTTGCGACTTTCGCCAATGGGTGGTAACTTTCACCGACAATCAAATCAACGATTGCTTCCACCATTGTATTAACGAACTCGGCCATAATCACGGTAAAAACAGCCACCGTAATCCACAGCCAGTCCGACCGTCCTAGCTTAACATATATCCCGACAAGTAAGACGACAATTGCCGCAAAAATATGAAAGCGCATATTTCGTTCGCGAACAAGTAACTGGCCAATTCCTTCGAGGGCATGGCCTAGCGCTTGTAGAAAGTGCGTATTCTTTTCAATTTGTGGCGCCGGTTCGGTCGCCTTTTTCTTATCGTGTAAGTCCATAGCTATCCAAAATCTCGCGTTGTAAATCAAACATAATCTTTTCGTCTTCATCACTACGCATGTGATCATAACCGTTTAAGTGCAAGAAACCATGAACGACCAAAAAGCCAAGCTCACGTTCGTATGAGTGCTCCAAGTATTCGGCTTGTTCACCAATCTTATCCACAGACACGATAATATCACCGATATTTTTGGCCAAATCTTCAGCCATATCCTCATCCATCATCAGTGGCATATCGTCACCGTCTTCTTCAATTGCAAAAGAAATGACGTCTGTTGGCTTATCAAGCCCGCGATACTCACGGTTATAACGTTGAATCTCATCATTGTTAACAAAAGTGACTGACATCTCTGTATCATCTGGCAACTTCATATACTTACCAGCGTAATCTAGCACCTTTTCAACAAGTTCAATTTGCTCTGCCGGTACTCCGGGCTTTGATTGGTCAATAATCGCCAAATCCATAATCTTTAATCCTTCTTCTCTGTTTGCTTATTTTTTGCGGCATCAAATGCGTCATAGGCGTTAATGATCGCCCCAACGACTGGGTGACGTACAACGTCATCCGCGGCAAATTCAATAAATGTAATATGTGAGACATTTGCCAACACTTGCTTGGCTTGAATCAGGCCTGACCGTACCTTTGTTGGCAAGTCAATCTGTGACACGTCACCATTCACAATCATATGCGAGCCAAAACCAAGGCGGGTCAAAAACATCTTCATTTGCTGTGGTGTTGTGTTCTGTGCCTCATCTAAAATAATAAAGGCGTTGTCCAAGGTACGACCACGCATGTAGGCAAGTGGTGCAATTTCAATCGTCCCACGATCCATCAGACGTTCTGTATGTTCCGCGCCAATAATGGCATGCAGCGCATCATAAATTGGTCGCAAGTAAGGATCGACCTTTTCTTTCAAATCACCGGGCAAGAACCCTAAGTTTTCACCAGCTTCAACGGCAGGACGTGTGATAATGATTTTCTCAACATCCCCACGCTTCAGTGCTGCCACTGCCATGACGACGGCCAAATACGTCTTGCCAGTTCCGGCAGGTCCGATACCAAACGTAATGTCGTTATTACGAATCGCTTGAATGT
>NZ_KQ970395.1:33410-37624 GCF_001579105.1 Weissella sp. DD23
AGCTGCATCAACGGACTCTGCTTCACCTTTGATGGTCAACTGATCACCAAAGACTGACAAAGACACCCCAACGCCCTCTTCAATCAACTTCAAATTGCTGTCTTGTGGTCCAACCAAGCCAATTTCTTGCTCGGCATTTTCAAAACGATAAATTTTTTCAACTTGTGCTGCCAAAAATGGATTCCCTCTAATTCGCAATATTTTTTATTACAGTACTATTATACCGCAAACATATATGTATCGGGGCATCACCCCGCATTGTGACATAATTAGCCCAACAATGATTGCACCGTTGTGTTAACCAACTTACCGTCAGCCTTACCCTTAACCTTAGGCATCAAGGCACCCATCACCTTACCCAAGTCCGCCTTTGATGACGCACCAACTTCAGCAATCGTTTCCTTAACAATGGCAACGACTTCTTCCTCAGACATTTGTGCAGGCATGTAGCGCTTCAACACATCGATTTGACCTTGGATTTCTTCAGCCAAGTCTGCCCGATCAGCATCCCTTGTATGATTCCATCTCTTCGACACGTTGCTTCATTTCGCGTGACAAAACTGCCAATTCTTCATCAGCCGTCAAATCGTGACCCAACTTGATTTGTTCATTTGATACAGACGCCTTAACCATACGGACAACACCAAGCGTTACCTTATCCTTGGCCTTCATCGCTTCCTTCATATCTGACGTCAATTGTTCTAGCAAACTCATGATTATTTTCCTCCAAATAATGTTGTTTGACTTATTTTATGATTATAAAACAAAACCGGACCACCAATAAGGTAGCCCGGCAAGAGTCGAATTAACGGCTCTTCTTGTTCTTGCGCTTACGAGCGGCCTCAGCCTTCAACTTACGTTGTACTGATGGCTTGATGTAGAACTCACGCTTACGGTACTCTTGCAAGGTACCATCCTTTGATACACCACGCTTGAAGCGACGGAGAGCATCATCAAGAGACTCATTCTTACGAACAACAGTCTTTGCCATAATGTTTACCCTCCCTTCCCGTGTGAAGTTTCCAACTTTTATATATGTCGCACACTTTTGTTCTTTAATAGTTTACCAGAATAGGCGCTGTTGTCAACGCTTTGTCGATAATTAGATTTTTTAACCAATTGTTTACAATTTTGGCTCGTAAAAACGGCCAAACGTGCGGTCGATACGCCACAATGATGCCCAAGCTTGTGGGTCGACATCATAAATTGCATCGCGTAGGTCATACTGTTCATACATTGAAATGACTGTAAACAAAACTTCCTTATGGTGGTGATTATAGCCACCTTCGGCATGGTGGACAATGGTGATGCCGCGACGAATATCTCGCTGAATCGCTTCAATCACCAAATCAGGCTTTTCCGTTACAATCATAACCTGCATTTTTTGTTGACGTGTGTAGACCAAATCGATAACGCGCGCGTTAACCACTAGGCCGATCCCGGTATACAATGCATATTGTGGACCAAATAAGAAACCTGACGCCAACAGAATAAAGAAGTTAAAGGTCAAATTGACCGCGCCCATCTTCATGCCAGTTTTGCGACGAACCAAAATCCCGATGATATCCAGACCACCCGTTGATAAGCCATTACGCAAAGCTAAGCCAGTTCCGAACCCATTAACGGCCCCACCAAAGATTGCCATTACAAGTGGGTCATGCGTCCACAATTGTTCTGGCTGACTCACCAAGCGCATCGCGACGGCCGCCAAAACCAGCGCAACGGCCGTAAACATCGCAAAACGCTTACCAATTTTACGATAAGCCGTAATCATCAGTGGCACATTAATCAGCAACAACAACACACCGACAGGCACCTTCCAGCCGACGAATCGTTCTAAGAGGGTATTTAATAACTGGGCTAAACCAGTAAATCCGGATGAATAAATATGTCCGGGCGTCCAGAAAAAATTAAGGGCTACGGCAGACGCAACGGCATATACCATTGCGCTACCAATCCGACTTGAATACTGATGACGATTAAAATACTGTTCTATCTGGTCCATTTTCTCGCTTCTTTCGATTTGTACTTTATGATTTTATCACTTAATTGCAAATCTGCGCCGGATAAACAAAAAAACTTATAAACCAATTGGTCCATAAGTTCCATCTGCTTTACCGTATTTTCTTAACCAAAATCATGCCTGCTAGCGAAATCAGCATGCCTAACCCAACGACTGTCAAGATTGACTGACGCTTCATCCCAGTCTCAGGTAAGGTTGCTGCTTGATTCGACAGCGCATCAGTCACAGTTGTTGCTGGGGTGTCAGTCCCCAAACTTTGAACCGTTTCATCAGCAACGGGAATACCGTCACCAGACTGAGCCGTTTCTGACTTGTCATCAGTTTGTGCTGCCGGTTGTTCCGGCCCAACGGTCGTCTCATTGTCCGTAGTTGGTCCAATCTTAGCATCGTCCCCATCTGAATCGGTTACTGGTGGCTGTTGCGTTGCATCAGTCTCTTCATCATCAGCTTGCTTAGGCAATGATGTGGCCGGCTGTGTATCAGGTTGACTCCCATCCGTCTGACCGTTAACCGTGATGTCACCGGTATCTGGTGTTGACGGTGCGCTAATATCACCGGTGTCCGTTCCGGATGGTGCACTGATATCACCTGTGTCTGTGCCTGTCGGTGCACTAATGTCTCCCGTGTCTACACCAGATGGCGCGCTAATGTCACCCGTATCTGTGCCAGATGGTGCGCTAATGTCACCCGTATCTGTGCCAGATGGTGCGCTAATGTCGCCTGTGTCTGTGTCAGATGGCGCGCTGATTGCACCTGTATCTGTGCCTGTCGGTGCACTAATATCACCTGTATCCGTACCTGACGGTGGTGCAATTAGGCCCACATCAGGAATTTGAATAGCATCCGCCGGCAAAACTTCCGGCGTTGCGATTGGATCAGCCGGCAAGACATGCGGTGGTTCTGGCTGGCTCGGCGCCGGCGTATCAGTGTGCTGGATGCCAACCCACAAACTCGAGTTAGAATACCAAGATTCCGTTTGATTCGCATTCGTACCGTTGACAAATAACACCGCAAATTGCATGTTATACGCGGAATTCGCGCCCTGACCAAAACGCACATACAGCATTGTGGTTGCCGCCGTCGTTAAATCACGTGATGACTTAAATAACACATACCCATCATACTGTTCATGATTTGGCCCAGTAATTGTACCGGGATGCCAATCGGCCTCGCCCGCCACACGACCATTAAGCGCAAAGTTAGATTTTGAAACGACCTCTGCTCGCAACGTGGCGTCTCCCATATCCAACTTACCGACGTCTTCATTGGTAAACAAAGGCGTATTCCAGCTTACGTCAACCTCTTGTTTACCATTCACCCACAGTGGTTGTGTATGCGTCTCTGTCTGACTTGTTGTAAATAATTGATCAGCGGATGCGGTTATGTTGCCTGCCAGTAGCAGACCTAGCGTAACCCCCGCTAAAGCGATTAAATGTCGCCATTTAAACATAATAAACACCCCAAATTTTTCTCTGTTTCGTGAGGCTAACCTCCTCACCACTTATTAAAGTATAGTTTCATTTTGTGAATAAAATATGAAAGTCTGATTTTTTTGTATCCCATTTTTGAAACAAAAAAACGCCCAGAACGAAAAGTCCCGAGCGTTTTGTGTCGTCATTATTCTTCAGACATGTTAGGCGCTTCAATGTCTGCGTAAACAGGTGCCGTCAAACCAAGATCATCAACGATTTGGGCTTGCGCAACCGGTGTTGGCGCCTCAGTCATTGGTTCAGTGGCCTTTGAGTTCTTAGGGAACGCAATGACTTCACGAATATTGTCACGACCAGCCAATAGCATGGCGAGACGGTCAAGCCCCAAGGCGATACCACCCATTGGTGGGAAGCCATATTCCATTCCTTCAAGCAAGAAGCCAAAGGCATCGTGGGCCGCTTCCTTGGTGAAGCCAAGGGCTGACAACATCTTCTCCTGAATGTCCATACGGTGAATACGAATTGAACCTGAACCCAATTCATAACCATTCAACACAAGATCGTATGATTGCGCGTGTGCTTGGTGCGCACCATCTGTCGTCTCCAACAATGGCAAATCTTCTTCATTTGGCATTGTGAATGGGTGGTGAGCTGCAATCCAGCGATCTTCTTCGGCTTGGTGCTCGAACAATGGCCAATTAACAACCCACGCGAAGGCCCACTTGGTGTCATCAATCAAGCCCATTTCCTTAGCAGTCATG
>NZ_KQ970395.1:37644-39339 GCF_001579105.1 Weissella sp. DD23
CACTTGGTGTCATCAATCAAGCCCATTTCCTTAGCAGTCATGCGACGCAAAGCATCCAATGTTGCTGAAACAACATTTGCTGAATCTGCAGCGAACAAAATCAAATCACCCGCCTGCGCTTCAGTTTGTGCTAACAACGCATCGCCCTTGGCTGTCAAGAACTTGGCGATTGGTCCCGTAATGCCTTCATCAGTAATCTTCAACCAAGCCAATCCCTTCGCACCGAAACGTTCGATGTATTGGGCCATCTTGTCGATATCCTTACGTGAGTAGTTGTCGGCCCCACCAGGCACAACAATTGCCTTAACTTGACCACCATTCTTGACCGCGTTTGCAAAGACACCAAATTCTGAGTCAGCCATCAGGTCTGACAAATCTTGCAATTCCATGCCAAAACGCATGTCAGGCTTGTCAGTTCCGAAACGGGCCATGGCATCAGCATAGTCCAATACTGGAATTTCAGTCGTGTTCAGCTCGACATCAACCGTCTTCTTCATGATTGCGGCAACCCATTCGTTAACCAAAGCCATGATTTCGTCTTGCGTCATAAATGACGTTTCAACGTCAAGTTGGGTAAATTCTGGTTGACGGTCACCACGCAAGTCCTCATCACGGAAGGCACGCGCAACTTGATAGTAACGGTCGAAGCCTGCGCCCATCAACAATTGCTTAAACAATTGTGGTGATTGTGGCAAAGCATAGAATGAACCAGGATACACACGTGAAGGTACCAGGTAATCACGCGCACCTTCTGGCGTTGACTTGGCCAAATATGGCGTTTCAATATCGATGAACCCATTGGCATCCAAGAATTCGTGCGTGGCCGCCGTAATCTTTGAGCGGATACGCAAGTTCTTTTGCATCTCAGGACGACGCAAATCCAAGTAACGATACTTCAAACGCAATTCGTCAGAAACGTTGATGTCATCTTCAATATAGAATGGTGTTGTCTTCGCTTCAGACAAAATGGTTGCCTTGGCCACTTGAACTTCAATCTTACCTGACTTCAAGTGGTCGTTAACAGCGCCTTCTGCACGTGAACGAACCACCCCTTCAATTTCAATCACAAACTCTGAACGCATCTTTTCGGCAACCGCCAATGCATCAGCGTTAATCTCTTCTGAAAAGGCCAATTGTACGATTCCTTCGCGGTCACGCAAATCAACGAAAATCAAGCCACCCAAATCACGGCGCTTCTGCACCCATCCTTGCAACGTGACGGTTTGATCAAGGTAAGCTTCATCAATCAAGCCTGCATAGTTTGTACGCTTCATATCTCTTAATCCTCTTCTGTAACTTCTTCGTCTTCAATAAATTCTGGCAAACCAGTGTATAATTCGGCCAATTTCACCGTAATTTCCTTACCAGTCGTCATGTTCTTCAAATTAGCTGATTGTTCAGCCAACTCACGCTCACCAATCGTAATCATAAAGCGGGCACCAAGTCGATCAGCCGACTTGAATTGGCCCTTTAACTTACGATCTTGGTAGTCACGCTCAGCACTGTAGCCAAATGACCGAACCGCTTGGACCATTTGCATGGCAACCACATCAGTCCCGTCACCCGTGTTGGCAACGTACACATCAAGCGGTGCTTGTTCAGGCAACGTTGCCCCTTCTGATTCAAGCAGCAACATCAAACGTTCCAAACCGATTCCGAAGCCGACCCCTGGCATCTCTGGTCCGCCGAACTCTT
>NZ_KQ970395.1:39690-51973 GCF_001579105.1 Weissella sp. DD23
CAATCCGTTGTAACGACCACCACCGGTAATCGTTGTCCAACCATGACCCAATGCTTCAGATTGTGTCATCACTTCGAAAATCGTGTGGTTGTAATAATCCAAGCCACGGACCACGTTGGCATCCACTTCATAATCAATTCCCATTGCCTCAAGGTATGTTTGCACCTTATCCCAGTGGGCTTGGGCTGATTCTGTCAAATAATCCAAAATCGATGGGGCGTCCGCAACAATTGCTTGATCCTTGGCATCCTTAGAATCCAATACACGCAAAGGGTTCTTCTCCAAACGCGTTTGTGAATCAGCAGAAAGCTCATCAAAATGAGGCGTCAAGAAATTGATCAACGCTTGGCGATAGTTCTCACGAGACGCTTTATCACCCAATGAGTTAATCTTAACCTTCAAGTTCGTCACACCCAACGTTTGGAAGAAATCAACGGCCATTGCAATCACTTCAGCATCTAGTGCTGGTGAGTCTGACCCCAATGCTTCCACTCCAATCTGGTGGAATTGACGCATGCGACCTGCCTGTGGACGTTCATAACGGAACATTGGTCCGATATAAAACATCTTGTATGGCTTTTGATGTTCAGGTCCAAATAACTTATTTTCAACAAACGCCCGCACAACACCCGCGGTTCCTTCCGGACGCAAGGCAACGTGACGATCACCCTTGTCGTGGAAATCATACATTTCCTTCGTCACCACGTCAGATGTATCGCCAGCTGAACGTGCAAAGACATCAAAACTTTCAAAGATTGGTGTTCGTACTTCTGAATATTGGTAGTCACCAAACAACACACGCGCTGTTTCTTCAACGTAGTGCCACTTAAGTGATTCACCGGGCAACAAATCTGCTGTTCCCTTTGGCTTTTGGAATGATTGCTTAGCCATATCGTAATTCCTCTCAATTAATCCGATGGTGCAAAAACGGAAAAGGCGCCCTCGACGACACACTCGTATCGTCAAGGGCGCCTTTTAAGCGCGGTACCACCTTGAATTTGGTCTCATGCCGTAACGTGGCAACACGCGCATTGCTGCGACCTAAAAAGTGTCCCCTTATCCTAACAATGACAGGCTCTCACCACACCCTGCTCGCTAAACATGTCCAAAATAAGTTTGCTTTCTCATCGGTTCTATCTATGAAAAACATTATCTTATAGAAAGTAGTCAACGTCAAGTTACTGGGCATTTTTCGCCCGTTGATCAAGATAATTTTCCAAACCGATTGGAATTGCCTTGGCAATTTTTTCCTGCGTTTTCACGGACTTAATCTGTTTGAAGTCCGTGTCTGAGTTAATGTACCCATTTTCAAGCAATACCGCGGGTACTGTATTATCTCGAATAACCAAGAAATCACCAAAGTCAACACCCTTATTAGTGAGCGGCATAGTCGGCGCCATAGCTTTATTCAAGGCTGTCGCAAGTTGCTTAGAGCCATTTGTTTTATGGTAATAATAAGCTGTGTACCCGCTCGCTTCGTTCGCTTCTGGGGATGAATCAAAGTGGAATGAAATAAATAAATCAGCATGATTCTTTTCAGCCACTTGCGGAATTTTTGACAGATACACAATTTTATCCGAATCACGCGTCATAATCACCCGTGCCCCCGATTGGCGCAATGTCTTAGCCACCCGCCGTGCCAATTGGAGCGTATAAGTCTTCTCAAATTTGCCAGTATTTGATATCGCACCAGAATCCGATCCACCATGACCAGGGTCCAAAACGATTGTTGATTCCGATAACGGCGTAATCTTGTCTAAGGGTTCATTCCGTTCCAACAGCCAGCCTGCTACCCACCCAGTCGACTCATCTTCACGGCGCACCTCGTACCAACCATCATCCTTGGCTAAAATTTGTAAATGTTCACCTTGTTTCAACACTGATATCGGCGTACCGGCAACTCCTTTCTTCTCTCGAATCGTAATATTCGGGATTTGTACTGTAATTTGTTGTTTATATAGCATCACTGTAGTAACTGCGACTGCGACACCAAGCATCCCCACAGTAATGGCTAGTGGAATCCAAAATTTCACGAGCCACGCCAACAACAACCGGCCAATTTTTCGCATGCGACAATACCCTCTCAAGTTCTGTTTCGTATCTGTTTAGTTTAGCACAGCGGTAATAAGTTCAATGGCTACTGCAAGAAAAAAACGGCCCCCACTTTGCGGTGAGTGCCGTTAATCACTGGTAAGCTTAACCAAATTAGAAAGTCTTACCTTCCCATTCGTTCGCTGGCAAGGCATCGAAGTCGTATGTTGCAACATCTGCAACGTCTGTAATAACAGCGTGAGCAGGAACTGACATCATCAAGTTGATGCCCCCATCCTTCTCTTTCACTAAAATTACGGGCTTCTTTGCCGCTTCTGAGTAACCAATCTCCCAGGCAGTCCCTGGATCAACGTGTTCACCCTCGTAGTCGATTACCGCAATGACAACTTCGGCTGGATCAAGATGATCCTTGTCGCCCTTGTAAATTGCTTTTGCCCATTCCTTTGAACCAAATTCAAATTCATCGTGTTGTTCAGTACGTGGACTGAAGAATTCAGAAACCGTTGGATTTGCTGCAAGTGCTTTTTCCATCCGTTCAATACGATCAATTTGGTCATCGTCAAAAAATGGACCGGCTAAGTAAACGCGCTTCATAATTTTCCCTCTTAACTAATTACAGATTTTTTTGTGTTACCCAATTAGTTTAACCGACAAATGCCGAACAATCAACCTTTCATCGACGGCAAATCCCGCTTATTCATGAACGGTTGCAAAGCTGTCTTGGCAACTCGTTGTTGCGTATGAAGCAATGCGGCATTTTCACGAGTCAATTCCGGAATAAACAAAACTTCCATTTCATAATCGGTTGCGTCACAGCGAATCACTTTACCAATAAACGGACAGTTAATCGCTGCTGAAGCATCACAATGGGCTATATCACCAATCTGTAGTTCATGTCGCTGCATAGGCACTCCCCCTGACTAGTCGTTTGCGATTAGTGTACCCAGTGCGTTTGATGAACCCTCGCACAATTATTGATTTTTTCGCGTTAATTAGTGTGCTAAATACACGCGTTGTTGATCTTTCAAACCGGCCAATACAAACTTGGCTGCATCCTTGGTGATATCAAATTCACGATCAGTTGCGCCGTGCAAACCGGCCATGAAGTTTTCCTCATAGTCTGGAATCGTCATGTATTCACGTGAATCAAACAAGTGATCCATTTGGCCGGTCACTAACCCATCACGGAAGTTAGGTTGCAATTCAACTGAATAAAACTCACCTTCTGCACCAGAACCGTAAGAGAAGATGCCCAAACGATCACCCGCCGTTAAAGTCGTTGAATTTTCTAACAGTGAATACAAACTCAAGTAAACTGAACCCGTATATAAGTTACCAATGCGCTTATTGTAAACACGACTGGCTTCAAATTCCGTCAACAATAATGCTTGTTTTGCTTCATCTGCTTCAGGTAAGATATCGCGCAAGGCCTTTAACCCCCATCTTAGTGAATGGCAAGTGGAATGCAAATGCCTTGAAGTCATCGATAGCTAAACCTGTCTTTTCCTTATAACGAGCCCATAAATCACGGAAGAATTCACGGTAAACTTCAGCTGAATATTTACCATCAACCAATGCTTCTTCGGCGTAAACTGGGCGCCAGAAGTCCATCACATCACGCGACATGAATTGGTTGTCTCGATTAATCGTTAAAATACGTGGATTCTCAGTCACCAACATGGCAACTGCGCCAGCCCCTTGGGTGACTTCACCTGGGGTGTGGAGGCCGTAACGGGCAATATCTGATGCCATGACCAGCACCTTAGCACCTGGGTGCAAGGCAACATAATCCCGTGCTTGCATCAAACCGTAAGTACCGGCATAGCACGCTTGCTTCATTTCAATCGTGCGGGCGTATGGACTCAACCCTAACAATCGTTGTGCATAAACCGCTGCCGACTTTGAGTTGTCAATGCCTGATTCAGTCGCAAAAATAATGGTGTCAATTTCTTCACGTTCAGTAGGTGTCAAGATTTGGTCTGCGGCATTGACTGCCATCGTCACGACGTCTTGCGTTGGTGGCACAACCGCTTGTTGCGTCTGACCAATTCCAATCAAGTACTTACCAGGTTCTTCATTACGAGCGTTTGCCAACTCAGTCATATCAATATATTGATGTGGTGAGAAGAAGCTCATCTTATCAATTCCAATTTGTGCCATTTTTTAATCCTTTACTGCTTCTGTCACACGTCGCATAATTTCACGAGCCACTGCAATTTTCGTTTGCAAAGGCAAGGTCTCTGGTTGTGCATCTCGTGTCAAAATTGTCACTTGATTCGTATCATAACCAAAACCAACTTCGGCCTTTGAGACATCATTTGCAATCAGCATATCCGCGTTCTTTTTTGTTAGCTTTTGTTGCGCATAATTAATTAAATCCTGCGTCTCAGCGGCAAACCCAACCAAGTACTGATGGGTTTTATTCGCACCAAGCGTCGCTAGAATGTCCGGGTTTTCAACCAACTCCAAGGTCAACCCCGGATTGGCCGCATCTTTTTTCATCTTCTGATCGGCCGGTGTTGCCACACGATAATCTGAGACTGCTGCCGCCATAATGACAGCATCTGCCGTCTCAAATCGTTCAGTCATCGCTGCCAGCAATTCACGGGCAGACTGAATGTGAACTGTTTGCACACCTGCTGGAGCTGGCAAATCGGATGACGTCACAAGTGTCACGTTAGCCCCTTGCTCGGCTGCGGCTTGTGCAATCGCATACCCCATCTTCCCTGACGACCGATTCGTAATAAAGCGAACCGGATCAATTGGTTCAACGGTCCCACCAGCTGAGACAATGATCTGCTTGCCCGTTAGTCGACCCGTTCGCTGATGCAGCGCTAATTCTGCCAAGGCTAATATCTCATCCGGTTCTGGCAAACGACCCTTACCGGCATAACCTTCAGCTAGAAGACCTTCAGCTGGTTCCAGTACAATCACCCCATCGTCACGCAACGTCGCTAAATTACGTTGCGTTGCCGGATTTTCATACATATTGACGTTCATCGCCGGCGCCACAATAACTGGGGTATGCCGAGCTAATAGAACTGACGTTGCGGCATCGTCACCAATGCCAGCCGCCATTTTTGCCAAGATATTAGCCGTCGCAGGGACCACGAAAATATAATCAGCCCAATCTGCCAAACTCACATGCGCAATGACGCTGTCATTGTGCGCATCGAACAAATCGGTCACAACCGGCTGCTGCGTCAAGGCTTCAAACGTCTTTGGCGTCACAAATTCAGTTGCGGCCTGTGTCATCACAACGCGAACGACCGCCCCCGCCTTCATCAACAAGCGGGCAAAAATCGCTGACTTATAGGCTGCGACACCACCGCTGACAACTAACACAATCTTTTTATCGGTAAACATGCCGTGCTGCTCCTTCTAGCGTTTTACTTAAAAATAACCACATTAAGTTTACCATGAATAGAAATCTTACGGATTACATAAGTAGAAAACGAGAACTATCGTCTCCGACAGTCCTCGTTTCACTTCTCAATTAATTTTCCTCAGCCTCACGCTTACGGCGCGCTGCGAACAACATAAACAGATTACTTGCAAACAAGAAGACCCCGATTGCGGTTAAGTAACTCATCGTGTCTTGACCAGTGTCCGGCAGCACCCGGTTAGCTGTACCGGCAGCCAACGTCCGACCGGTAGCTGTATATGGCAACACACCTGCCCCCGTATATGGCAAGTAACCACTCGGGATAGCCGTGTAGCCTGCCTGGACCGCTGCAGGTAACGTGGTCATCGTCGGTTGATACGTCGCCCCCAGCGTGGCCAGTTCAGCATTTTGTTGCGCTTGGCGCGCCTGCGGACCACTCACAATCCCATTGTTTTGACCGATAGCATCGGCCAGCGCCTTAGTCGCTGCAACAACATCAGCGGTCGTTGCTTCGCCACGAGACGCTTTCGCTTGCACATCCGCCAAGTGATTCCAAGCATCCTTAATCGTGTCGGCCATATCAGCCGGCACGCTATTCTTTAAGGCCGTCGCATCCTGGTTAGCCGTGTCACGGGCTGCCTGAGCGTTGTTAAACGCGGTCTGCAAATCTTGCATGGCGTTCAAAATGTCCTGAGTTAATGCTTTGGGATCATCCTGATCTGCCGCAGCCATAACCGCTTGCAGTCGTTGCATCATTTCTTGCACCGCAGGTTCATTGCGTACCGGACTATTTTGCACCTGTGTTAGCAAATCGGTTGCTTGACTTTGGGCTTGTTGACGAGCTGGCTTCGCCTTATCCAAAGCCGTTTGTAATACTTGCATGGCGCTCTTAATGTCGCCTTCAGCCGCATTACCGGCCAATAAGACTCGCAATTGCTTACTTGCATCAGCTACGGCACCTTCATGTGACACCGGCTTCGTTTGCCCTAATAAAGTATCCGCAGCCGTCCGCACATCATCAACGGCTTGCATCGCCACCTTTAAGGCATCCGTCGCTGCCTTAATATCAGCAGTTAACGCATCCTGATTATCAGCGGCCGCTAATTGTTGCAAATTAGCAAGTTTTGTCACCGCAGCTTGGACGGCTGGATCATTCTGACCAGTCTTTGTTGCCGCCTGACGCATCGCATCCGCCGCTTGATTAGCCGCATCACGATCGGCTTTGGCTGCTTGCGTTGCCGTCTTTACAGCGTTAACTGCCTTCGCCAAATCAGCCGTTGGTGTTGCTGGATCGGCCAACGCCTGCTGCAAGTGTTTGATTGCCGCTGCCACTGCCGATTCGTATGAAACTGGTTTAGCTTGTGCTATCGCGTCGTTAGCCGCATCACGGGCACTGTTCACCGCGTCTAACGCTTGCTGTAATGCTTGCGTCGCGGCCACAATATCCTGAGTCAACGCCTCTGGCGAATCCGTCGCCGCGGCTGCTTGAACTTTTTGCAACTTGGCCAACGCGGCGACCACCGCCGGATCACCACTACCCGCCGACTGTTGTGCCTGATCGGCCAACTTGTCAGCCGCTTGGTTAGCCGCATCACGGGCAGTATTCGCATCAGCGACCGCTTGGTTCAGCGCCTTTGTGGCGTCCTCAATGGCCGTCTTTGTTGCCGTTGGATCGGCCAACAAACTCTGCAGCTTATCTGCGGTGTCCTTGACTGCCGTTTCATTTGAAACTGGCGCTGTTTTACTTAGTGCATCCTGGGCTGCCGTTTTCGCATCTGTTAATGCAGCTGAGGCATCAGCAAATGTGGCCCGCAAGCTATCCATCGCAGCGTGCTTTTCAGCAGCGGTTGCATCTGGATCGGCCAGCGTTGTCTGCATTGTCGCCAGCGCTGATTCAACCGTCGCATTATCACTGTATGGTGTTGCCGCTTCAGTCAACGCTTTTCCGCCAGCCTCGAACACATCATCAGTTGCTGTTTTAATATCGGCGTATGGTGTATCTGGATTTTTTAACGCGTCATTCAAGGCTTTCACCGCGTCAGTCAACGCAGTCTGCGTATCCTCGGAAATAGCTTTACTGTCTGCAATCTCTGGATGAATGGTTGTCCCATCCGTTGTGGTCGCCTGCTGTGCTTCAGCAGCGTCAGCCCGGGCGTCAGCTTGGTATTGGGCAACATCGGTCATTGCCTGACGCAACGCATCCGTTGCTGCGATAATATCAGCCGTCAAACTAGCGCTTGAATCAGCCGCCGCCCGTTTACGAATCGCATTTAAATTCGCAATCGCATTCTCAATTTGTGGTTCGTTCTGCAATGAACTATTCTCGGCGTCCGCAATCGCTGTCGCCGCGTCGTCATTTGCTGTATTTCGCGTGCCAGTATCTGTCTGAACTGCACTTTGTAAGTCAGTGACAGCAGCTGTAATTTCAGCGGCCGTGGCCTTTGGATCTTGCAGAACGTTCTGTAACGCGTTAATTTCCGACGCAACCGCTGTTTCATTTGAAACTGGGGCCGTCTCTGACAATACTGTAGCAGCCGTGGCTCGTGCCGTTTCTTGGGCCGCGTCTTCATCCGCGACCGCTTGTTGCAAGGCGGCTGTCGCAGTCGCAATATCAGCAGTTAAGGCATCTGGCGAATCACTCGCCGCCGTCGCCATCACATCCTTCAAATTTTGAATGGCGGTTTGAACCGCTGGCGCTGCTGACTGGTCGCCATTCGTAGCTGTTGTAATTGCCTTGTTCGCCTCATTGTTTGTCGTCGTCCGGTCAGTCTTTGCTGCCGTTACCGCTGTCGCTAACTCGGTCATCGCATTCTTTAAATCTTGTTCCGTTGAAGTTGGATCATCAATTAATGTCTGCAAATTGGTACGAGCCGTCGCGACATCTGCCTCATTCGTCACGGGGCCAGTTTGTTGCAAGGCTGCCGTTGCCAGATCAGCCGCTTCTGCTCGTGACTTAGCCGCATCAACCTGAGCTTGCTTGACCGCACTAATAGCTGCTTCAATATCCGCAGTCAACGCATCCGGCGAATCACTGGCGGCCGTAGCCATCACTTGTTGCAGATTCTGAATAGCTGTCACCACGCGATCATCCCCGCTTTGATCAGAGTTTTGCGCACTCGTGACGGCATCTGATCCCGCCGTCATCGCATCATCCCGGACCGCACGCGTCGCCGTCGCTGTGTCACGGTACTGATCAATTGCTGTCTGTAAATCAGCGGCCGTGGCAAGTGGATTATCAATCACTTGTTGCAAGGCAACCTTGGCATCCGCCGTAGCTTGCTCATAGGTCACTGGCTGCGTTTCACTGTCATCTGCCAAGATTGCGGTCGCTTCGGAACGTTTCGTTTCTTGTGCTTGCTCCGCCGCTGTTACCGCAGCTTTCAAATCTGAAATACGATCCAAAATATCCTGCGTCACGGCATCTGGCGAATCACTCGCCGCTGTTTTCACGGCGTCCTGCAACGCTTGTACAGCATCACGCACAGTGGCATCATTAGCCGCTGTTGAATTTTGCGCACTCGCAATTTCACTCGCTGCCGCCGTATTTGCCGCTGTACGAACCTTCGTATCATCCGATACTGCTTGCGACAGCGCCTTGGTAGCCGCTTGAATATCGGCCGTTGTCGCACTATCATCCGCTAACAAGGTTTGCAGTTTTGTCATCGCATCCTGTGTGGCAGATTCATGCGAAACTGGTTTCGTCTGTGCAAGGGCATTGTCAGCTGCCAAACGTGCTTCCTGTTGGTCACCCGCCGCATCCGTCACGGCATCTTGCAAGGCCGTAATCGCATCCAAAATGTCTTGTGTCAGCGCACCAGCATCATCTGTTGCCGCTTGATTTTGCAAGGCGGTTAAGTTAGCAATGGCAGCTTGTACACCCGGTTCATTTGCTTGCGCTGTTCCAGCCGCCGTTAATTTCGCACTATCCGCCTTGGTGTTGGCGGCTTCACGATCACTGTTGGCCGCGTCGACCGCGTTTTCCAACGCGTTGGTGGCATCTTCAATTTCCTTAACCGTCGCACCAGTATCAGCTAGCACCTTGTCGAGTGCTGTCTGTGCCGCTTTCACACCACTTTCATTTGAAACTGGCGCCGTGTCAACCGCTGCAGCTGCATCACGAGCCGTCTGCTGATCTGCCTTGGCTTGTGCAATCGCATCCGTTAATGCTTTCGTGGCGTCGGCAATTTCAGCCGTTGTGCCCGCGTCATTCGCTGCATTTGCTTGGGCTTGTTGTAGCGCATTTTGCGCCGCAATCACTGCTGGTTCGTCAGCTTGATCAGAATTTGACGCCGTCGTCAACGCATCATCAGCTGCCTCATTCGTGGTATCACGTTTTGCTTTTTCGTCATTAACTGCATCTTCCAAAGCCTGTTGGGCAGCATTAATTTCAGCCACCGTGGCGGTTGGATCACCAACTACCTTGGCCAACTCGTTCTTGGCATCGACCACACTCTGCTCTGACGAAACCGGTGCCGTATCAACCGCATTCGCAGCATCACGGGCATCTTGTTGGGCCTGTGCGGCATCTTGGACCGCTTGCTTAACCGCCGCTGTCGCCGCAATAATATCAGCTGTCAGCGCATTAGGATCATCATTAGCTGCCTGGGTGAGCAAATCTTGCAAATGCGAAATCGCCGCCGTGACGCCTGGTTCTTCAGCCTGATTTGTCGCTTGCGCATCTGTAATCGCTGTTTGAGCAGCATCATTCGCAGCATCACGCTCACTTTCAGCAGCTGCAACAGCCGCAGTAATTGCCTGGCCAGCAGCGACAATGTCAGCCGTCGAGACGTCACCACCATCTGCTGCCTCCGCAACCAAATCCGCCAACTTTTGAGTCGCTGCGACAACCTCGGGTTCATTCGTGACAGGATTAGTGGCAATCGCTTGCGCATCTGCAATTGCTTGGTCTTGCGCACTTTTAGCAGCCGCCAGTGCATTTTCTAGCGCCGTTTGGGCGGCCGTAATATCAGCTGATGTCGCGCCATCGGCCGCTGCTTGATCACGAACATCTTGCAAGTCTTGCATGGCTTGTTGCACAGCCTGTTCATCGGCATAACCAGAATTCGTGGCAGTCGTTAATGCGTCGGCGGCTGCCTCATCCACGACTTGTCGATCGTCTCGGACATCATCAATCGCATTTTTAAAGTCATTAATCGCATCGGTGATATCAGCAGCGGTTGCCGTCGGATCATCAAGGACCGCTTGTAAGGTCGCCTTGGCGGAAGCGGTATCATCTTCCAAACTCACCGGTGTGGTATTGTCTGCTGTCATTGCATCAGTTGCTTGTTCCACCGCCGCTGCACGATCACTCTGAGCCTGACTAATCGCATCAGCTAACTTGATCATCGCGTCCGCAATATCCTGCGTCAAGGCAATATGCCCTAAATCAGTGTTCGTTGCTTCATTGGTTGCATCGGATACAACCTGCTGTAACGTTGCGATTGCGTCTTTAACCCCTTGGTCATTGGCGTTATCGCCGGCTTCTGCGGCTGTAACCGCATTATTCGCGGCTGTCACTTGTGTATCACGTGCCTCTTTGGCTGAAGCAACAACATCCGTCAAAGCCGTTGTTTTTGCTTCGATTTCAGCGGCCGTGGCATTTTCATTGTCTAAAATCTCTTTCAGTGACTTGGCAGCCGCTAATACATTCGCTTCATTTGACACAGGTGTCATAGCAGCCAAGGCGGCAGCGGCAGCAGCTCTAGCTGTTTCTTGGGCCTTCTCAGCCGTTGTCACCGCCGTATTCAACTCAGCCACGGCATCTAAAATCGCCTGCGTCGTGCCTGAATTCCCGTCGGCAGCCGCAATCGCTTGGGCCAACTTATCTTGCGCGTCAATGACCGCTTGGTCTTGCGCAGCAGCTGAAGTGGCCGCGGCATTATTCGCCGTAGCAGCCGTATCCTTGGCGGCGTCTCGATCCGTCACGGCGTCTGCCACCGCCTGTTTCAATGCATCACGCGCGGTGGCAATCTCAGCTGCTGTCGCGTCTGGGTTACTCAACACCGTATCCAAGTCACTTTGGGCCGTCTTGACGTCTGGTTCTTGACTCACTGGATTAGTTACAATTGCTTGGGCTGAAGCCACCGCAACCGCTTTCTCTAGGGCCGTTGTGGCATCAACAATTGCCTGCGTTGTGCCCGTGTTCGCCGCGGCATTTGCTTGGGCGGTTTGCACAGCCGTAATGGCCTGGGCAACGGCATCATCTGCCGCCACATCCTGGGTCGTTGCATTTGTAATTGCCGCCGCAGCGTTGCTATTTGCTGTCTCACGCGCGGTTTTTGCATCAGCCAAGGCTTGATTTAACGCGTCTTGGGCAGCTTGCACATCGGCCGTCGTTTTCGTCGCATCACGTGATGTTGACTCAAGCGCTGCCGCAGCGGATTCCACCGCTGATTCTTGGTCATACGGTGACGTTTCAGTCACCACGACCGTCACCTGCTTGGCCGTTTGAAGCCCGGACTCATCCGTTGCGGTAATCGTAACCGTATAAGTCCCTGGTTCATCCTTAACAACTGAGTCATAATTCGACGTCACCTTAACATCACCAGCCATTTGATTATCACTGGTTTGCGCATTTACACCAGCCAAGAAATCAGCCGCCGTGACACCCGCACCGGTTGTGACATTAAAGGTGTCTTTACCAGTTGTGATGGTCGGTGCTTGGGTATCGGTATAGACCACCGAAAACAATTGTGGCGTGCCATCAGTTTGATCTGTGCTATTAGGCGTCGTATCGTAATTTGGCGTCGCTGCCAAGGCGGCTGCCAATGTTGGGTAGGTCTGCTTATCCGGTCCAGTCACCGTGTAGGTATAACCAGTTTTAGCTAACGACTGATCAGTTGCGGT
>NZ_KQ970395.1:52402-53609 GCF_001579105.1 Weissella sp. DD23
TTACTGTCCCATTGATATTCTGGGTCAGTTTGGCAGTTTGCGTAATTGGGGCAAACACAATTTGTGACGTTTGATCCACCGACGTATTGGCATCAAACGTCCCATAGACAGACGCTGTTAAGTTACCCGTACTTAAATTCAATTGCACACCGCTCGCTAATTGAGAAGCCGCTGTGTCAATCCGATAACCCATCGGGGCGTAAATATATCCACCAGTTGGCGTGGATGTTCCGGTTGTTAATGACGCATCAGTCTGACCAACGATTTGCTGGACGTTCCGAGAATCCGTCGGCCCGCCGCTGTAGGTGAATGTCGCAGTTTGCTTGTCGGCCGTGTAATCAACCTTAAAGTTTTGCATGGCACTATCTGTTGTGGTGCTACCGTTAGCGGTCGCATCAAATTTACCATTATCAACCAAAGCCGCCTGCATCGTGTCGTACGTTTTACCATTCGGTCCCGTGACTTTATAGGTATACCCCGCCACTTTCAGACTATCATCTGTAATCGTAATGGCATCACCAGTCTTACCAGTTGCTGCCGTGGCGGTGCCATTTTTAACAGTATTATTAGCATTCAACCCTGCTTTCGTCACAGTGGCCGCTTGGTATGATTTGGCATACACGACCCCCAACGTATAGTTATAACTGTTGGCATCATTAACCTTTGCACTCACCGTATTTGCCTTTGTCGCATAGTAACCTGGAATCGTTGGGGCGTTATAGGTCACCGACTCACCTGTTACGGTCGGTGATAGACCGGTGATCCCAATTGATTGTCCATCCCCGACGGTTACTTTAGTCGCCGCCAACAAGTCTGCACCGGATTCATCTTTATAGGTCACATTTACCGGAATCGGTTCACGTGATCCTTTGACATCCATGGTTGCTTCCCATTTCGTCCACGACCCCGTCCCACCAGTTGTATTCACACCAACCGATAGATACGGCATTGTACTTTTATCAATTTGGACGAAGACTGATTTCCCAGCCATCGTCAAAGTCAAAATTCCGCGACCACTATCCCCCGCGTCGGCATCATAGGTCAACGTATACGGCGTTCCTTTACCTTGGGTCGTCGCGTCTGACGTCACCGTTCCTTTACCCGGTTGCCAAGCTGATGCGTAATTAGTATTTAGTGTCACGACACCTGCCGAAGCGTTGGTTTGACGTAACACCATCGCTGGATAAGTACCATTTGGGTCACCAAA
>NZ_KQ970395.1:54097-56372 GCF_001579105.1 Weissella sp. DD23
TTTTTAATCATTTCTTATTGTTGCTTCGTTTGCTTTTGACGTCGTATTAACAACCACAGTAGCCAACCAATGAATGCAAGCAGGCCACCGATAATGATCAAAGCAAGCTTTAACCAAATTGGCCAATGATTCACGGCATCTTTCTGACTCGTAATTGCTGCCATCGCGTTCACCCGAACCCGGTTGGTGAACGTCCACCGCCCTTTGTCTGTTGTCACCTGTGTTTCGACGCGATAACGCCCTGGTTGCAACTGTCCCACCGACGTGCGATGGTCGTAGCGACTACTAGGGGCGAATTGCAAGTCGCGCCGGGTCTCACTCATCACTAACTGTTTGCCCCGATAAATGCGGGTTTGGATTGTCATTCCTTGGTGGAAAATTGGCGATTGATTACGTAGTCGTAGGACTAAATCCGTTTGACCATCACGCCGTTTCATCGTCATCCCGTCCGCACGCATATGGGCCGCAACATGTTTTTCATTATTTCGTACCAGCAAAGCAACCGTGTATGAGTATTCTTGCTTGATTTGCATCCCCGCCGGATTCCTTTGCTGATCATTCGCTAACTCATAAAACGTCAAGCCGCCAGCCTTCACACCTGGAAAAGCCGTACCCGGCATCTCAATGGCAACTGAAACAAATTGCGAACTCTTTGGTTGTAGTGTAACGGCATCTGCTACCTGAACCAAGCGTGCCCATTGTTCATCCTGACTCGTCTCATAATCCACAACGCCATTGGCATTCGTAGTCGCCGTCGCTGTGCGAACCCCTACTTTTACTCGCCGATCAGTTGGGTTCGTTAGTTG
This sequence comes from Weissella sp. DD23, assembly GCF_001579105.1. Classification (NCBI taxonomy): domain Bacteria; kingdom Bacillati; phylum Bacillota; class Bacilli; order Lactobacillales; family Lactobacillaceae; genus Weissella; species Weissella sp. DD23. The sequence continues at coordinate 54,904 of NZ_KQ970395.1, forward strand.
GACCCGAACCTGCGTCTTTTGACGAGGCGCTAAAATCAAATCAAAATAGCCAGCCGTCGCATGTCGTTGATACTCAGACGTTTCGATTTGGACACCAAACGACAATTCATTCGCTGACATTTTTTCACTTGCACTAAATACAACACCGATAATCAGTGCAACGACGACCTGGAACCATTTTAATTTGTGCATCTTTATTCTCCTGTTGGTGCTGCTAACAACTTATACACAATCGTGCTGTTATAATTTCCTGATAATTTCTTCATCTGACCTGGCACATGCAATGACACCTCACCCAATGAAATTGCGGTCGTGCCATAACCATCTCCTGGTTTTGCATATGCCAAACGCATAAACGCTTGATTCAAAGCCATTTTTTCTTTGGCTGTCAAAACAGTTGTGTCGGTTACCGCACTCTTACTAGTTACGCGGTCAATTTGGAGTTTAGCGCCTTTCAATTCGGCCCCCTTTTCATGGACAAAGGGGGTTTTTTGGCGAACTTGCAAGTCCCAGCCATCCAATTGGCCTCGTTGGTCAGTTACCTGAACGTGATTTGCTACCGCTCGGCCAGCAAAAACATCTTGTTTGGCCGTATAGGTTCGATCGACCAGGCTCATTTTTTGCGTATCAAATTGCCAACGTGACGCATAATCTAACGTTAGTGGCATTGGTGTTGCCCCTAAATTCGCTGGGGCGTGCGGATCTGTTTCGCGCGGCGCTTCCGGGTCAACGTGGCCAATTTCCGCCGGTGTTTCTGTCCCCGCAAAACCAACCAACGCTTGCGTTTCAACCTCAATATTTTCCGCTGCAAAACCAACACCCGCAGTTGTTAGCCCTGTACAAATAGCCAAAATTCCCAAACCAAGTTGTTTCTTCATCTTTTTGCTCCTTTTAATTTGTTGGTCCCGCGACCAAATTTAATGACACCTGTGCTTGATACGATCCCACTCGTACTAAGTCATAAGCCTCAAATTGTAATGTTGCCCCTAAATCTTGCATACCAGTACCACGACCTAACAACACGTTTTGATAATCCCCTGTCAAAATGACCTCATTAAATCGCAACGCGGTTGGTAATTGATGCCCGGTACCAATGTGTGTCAACGGCTGCTTTAAACGTGCTTGCACAACCCAAGATTTCAAGTTACTCCCCAGTAGCGTGATAATTCCTGAGCGTGGTTGTGCGGCGATTGCTAAAGTTTCACCGTATATTTTTTGATGGTCGTTCCCAAAATTTGCAGCTTCAACCATCATTTTGACTGGTTCAGGTGCTGATTTTGGTGAACTGGCCGTTAATTCTATCTCTGATATTTGTGCTAGCCAATCGCTAGCCGGCCGCCCAATTTGTGCATCAGTGATCCCTTTACCACGACCTTTAATGCGGAATTGCGAGACGTCGGTGTGCTGAAATTCCCCAATTTCAATACCACGACCTCGTAAATTGATTTGTTGTAAATCAATCATCGCTA
>NZ_KQ970395.1:57034-58665 GCF_001579105.1 Weissella sp. DD23
TTGCACCGTTGCCGGCCGTACAAATTTCAATAAGGTTGGTTTTTGGAGCGCAATCAGGGACGGTCCCTGACCGCTCACGTAAAAATTACTGTCTGGCATAACCTGAACCCCGCCCCGGCCAGTCCCATCAGCTGCCTTTTCAAGCACCGGAATTTGCCCAGTACTCGTCAAGCGAAGCGTCCCTTGATCCGTTATCCGCCACATCGCGTCATCACCAGCACCCCAATAGATGCCTGGCCCGATTGTATTCACGTCAACATGACCGCCTTGTATGGTTATCCGTTTAAAATCACTCGCAATCGGCGCACAAATACGATTCGTCGCTGTGCGATTCATGACCGAAATGGCCAAAACGGCCTCTGGCGCAACTAAGACTTCACCCTGTTGACTAGTCGTCCGGAATACATGGGCGTTCAATTGACCAAACGCTTCAACGAACGCCCCCGTCGCCAGTACAATGCGGTTGGCCGTAAACATATCACCACCCATCCCGTGCAACGCTAACTGACCCTGAATTAAAATGTCGTTAGCTTCGAACATTGTGCCATTCTGGCCCGGCGTAATCGATACATTGCTGTCCGCTGTTGTGACAATTTGATCAGCCCGCACAAGCGGTTGGTCACCAGGCCCCGTTAGCCAAAAATCATGACTCAGCGTAACCGTTGCCGTACTATGCAACATCTTCCGTTGCTGCGTCTGGCCAATTGGCGTCAATGATAATTCATGTCCGTCGCCAACAATAGTGACCGACTGTCGCCGCGTGGCAAGTGCCGTCGTCGTATCATTAAGCACATCGCCATCTAGCCGAATAACTTGATTCGGTCTATCTTGATTCCATGCCGTTTCAAATTCACGCATGGTTGCAACGCCACCTTCATCTGCTGCCACATACTGCACAACTGACAGCACACTCCATATTGTTATCACCACCTTATATAGCCAATTTAAAGTCATTCTCACGTCCCCCTCGTTTGCGTTTGGTTTCGTTGACATGCTTAACTTTATCGGATGTTAATTGTCCGCTCCACGTCATATTTTTCAGAAACGTTTAAAAAAATCTCGCTTACGAGCGGTAGCCTTAGCGGTTACTGAAAGTACGCACAAAAATAAAATGCCAACTTAATGACAGTTAGTATGAACCCTGTCATCAAGTTGGCATTACGTAGGCTAATCTGTCGCCGTCATCCGGTGGACAGTTAAGTCGGTTGCTTTTTCAAGAAATTTATTAAATTCGTTTTCATCTGGATAATGCGACCAAATAAACGGTGTTGCATTTTTCAAACCAGCGATTTCAATATCTGAGATATAAAAATCAGCCTGTGGCACGGCTTCGTGACTAACGACAATATTCACCAATGGGGTCTGCTCCAGCCGACTAACAATTAACGCCTCCAAACTCGGGAGATTATTCATATCAACAATCACCTTAATTTTCGGCAACAATTTCTTAGTCGCTACTGTTTGAATCATAGCCGTTAAATACTCTTCAAACAAAACATTCAGTAACGCTTGTTCAGGAATGCCAAGTGCCACGGCTAGCTTAGCGACGACCGTTAGAATGATTTGAGTCTGGATTGGGAATCGGCGTTTCGCCCGAACGACATCTGGCATCGGTCGAAATCCTAAATGAC
>NZ_KQ970395.1:58994-60699 GCF_001579105.1 Weissella sp. DD23
AGCAGTACGCGATGATCAACTTGGACCCCGCGACGTGACGCATCTAACGCAAAAGCAGGTGGTTGCTCCGGCCATAACTTTTTCAAATCTTGTTCTAGCCCCGCCAAAGCTTGGCCAAACCGATAACGGGTCCATCCCATTTCGGCTAAAAGATGTCGAATCGTCACAAAGTCTGCCACTTGACTTGTTAAAAATTGACACAGCCGTAATTTATCCTGATCTTGCTTCTCTAATACCCAACTTGCAGTCATCATACCCCAGTCCCCCAGTCTATGTATCAGTGTACGGAAAGGGGCAGGCCCTCGCAAGGGGAGAGACTTATTGTTCGAAAATGAATTAATTTCGACTTTTTTTGAAATTGGGTGTTGCACGTTATTTTGTCATCTGGTATATTATTATCTGTTGTTAAAAGCAGTACGCGTTTAACGAAGTTCATGGCTCATTGGTCAAGCGGTTAAGACTCCGGTTTTTCACACCGGCATCCAGGGTTCGACTCCCTGATGAGCTATTGCTTTTATCATTAAGCATTCAACAATTTCATGGCTCATTGGTCAAGCGGTTAAGACTCCGGTTTTTCACACCGGCATCCAGGGTTCGACTCCCTGATGAGCTATTTGCCTTCATCGATTAGGCATTCAACAATTTCATGGCTCATTGGTCAAGCGGTTAAGACTCCGGTTTTTCACACCGGCATCCAGGGTTCGACTCCCTGATGAGCTATTTCGAAAGACATCCAGTTTTGGGTGTCTTTTTTGTACCCGACAACAACTATGACCAAGTAAACCTATACTGGCATCACACAAACGTGCGGCGGTTACTTTTTCACAATATTTTTTGTTAGAATGAAAACGAAGAATCGTAGCACATCAAGTAACCTTAACAAATGTAGCCATTATAGCCAAACGAACTTGGAGGGCCTATGAAGATTAAAGTCGTTATTGCCGGCGGTACCGGATTTGTCGGTCAAGGTATTATTCAATTACTATCTCCCGAAAAATTTGAAATACATAGCCTTTCAAGACACAACTATGTGTCACTTCCAACCGATAAAACAATTTACCACAGGGTTGATCTGTCCAACTCATCGGAATTGCAACATATCATTGCAGACGCCGACTGGGTCATAGATGCCGTGGGAATCTTACTGCCCAATCCTATCAAGGGGGTGACTTATAGAAATAGTAGCTATGAACCCGCTAAACACTTAATCAATCAATTAATCAGACAAACAAATACTAATTTTTTATTTGTTTCCGCAAATAGTGGCCCCTTTTTTATGAAACCCTATCTAAACGCAAAGAGAGCGGTGGAAAGACTCATGAAGCAATCATTGCCAGGGCGTGCGTACATTGTCTATCCGGGTATTATTTATGATAAAACACGATTAAGTTCTTTTATTCCCGGCATCCTTTTGTCACATCTGGTAAAAGTGCCTTACTTTAAAAAATTACGTCCGATCAGCAGACAGTCCTTTTCACTAGAAATCCAACGTATCCTTAATGGGCAACATAGTTATTTAGAAGAAAAAATATGATTATTCAGTACAATACTGACAGCGTTACTATTAATCACATCTCAACGAACCAACGTCCGCCGAAATCACTCCTATCTATTGTCAAAATGAGCGAATTAAAAAACTGGTCGGAAGAACTTCGGTGTCATACCGAAATCTTTCCGACCAGTTAGCCATTTTAAATGAAGCTCT
>NZ_KQ970395.1:60755-62951 GCF_001579105.1 Weissella sp. DD23
CTTTCCGACCAGTTAGCCATTTTAAATGAAGCTCTGCAAGCATCAGCAGTTGTCTGTATGCCTGTTTAACTTATTTAAATAAAAAGGAGACAACGGGATTTGAACCCGTGCACCGGCTCTACACCGGCTCGGCGGATTTCGAGTCCGCTGCATTACCACTCTGCCATGTCTCCATAACAATGATATATTATAGCGTTGATTCAGGATTGTTTCAAGTCATATTAACAAAGTCCCCGCCCCCAACTGTGTTATCGCAAAAAAGCGCCAGAGTTAGATCATTACTGACCTATCTCTGACGCTTTTTTACAATCTACTCGAATCTTATCTCTATCTAATGTATCAGATTTTCATGAATTGTGCGAACTTTTCTTGAAAATACTGCAACCAATTATTTTACGCGACGACCATGAACCAAGAAGTACCAAATTAATGCAATCACGGTCACTAGAATCATCAACCGGTAAAGTCCAGCAAATCCAATACTTGGTTCGATTAACCCCAACAAATATGGACCAACACCAAACGCCAAGTCAAAGAAAATAAAATACGTTGAAGTTGCATAAGACATACGCTCAGGTGGCACAATTTTTGAAATCGTCGCTTGTGCAGCTGATTGGAAATTACCAAAGCCCAAACCAATAAAAATTGCCGCCAAAATGAAAACGACCACATTATGAACATTGCTCAACAAAATAAAGCCAATTGCTAACAACACCAATGCTGGATAAATAATGAAATTTTCATTTTTACTATCAGCCAAGCGACCAGTGAATGGCCGACTAATGAAGATAACCGCGGCATATATCAAGAAGAAGTATTCAGTCACTTGGCTCATATGTTGATCCTTCATAAAGAAGGACAAATAACTCTGAATCGCCGAATACGTCAACGTTGCAATGAATAAAGCCATAGCCAACGGAATGGCTTTAGGCTCCATAAAACGATGCAACCCGGTCGGCGCATCCAATGTGGCGGTCTTTGTCGCTGTGTGCGCCTTAATGTCAACCGCTGACTTGTGAATAAATAACGTTGCCAGGAATGCCAATCCAGCGATTCCCGTTTCAACATTGAATAAGAAACTATAACTCACACCACTCAACGCCAACCCCAAGAAAGGTCCTAAGGCCGTCGCGATAACCGTACTTAGTGAGAAATATGAAATTCCTTCACTGCGACGTTCTGCCGGGACAACAAAGACGACTGCTGTATTTGTCACCGTCCCAATTAACCCAATCATCATACCTTGGATAAATCGAATCAATAGCAACACAATCATTGATGTCGCAAAATGATAGGCAACCATTGTTGGAATCAATACGAAAGCACCAATCAACATCATTGTCTTTGTCGAAATTTTCGCCAAAATGGCGCCCGACATCATGCGCATCACCAGTGATCCAATAACAACAATCCCAACTAATAGCCCACTAACCGCTGTCGACAAATGCAACACATCAACAGCATATGGCCCAATCGCCACAATCAAACTATAGAACGTGATTAAAACTAGGAAATTAATCAGCGCAATCTCAAGGAAAGACTGGTTAAATATCTTGGCTTTTCCAGAATTCATAGTAACCTCTACTTTCTCAACAATAAATAACTGCAATTACTGCACCGTTTCCGTGCAAAAAAATGTCGCCCAAAAAAGACGACTTATCTATGTTACGCTTATTTTCAGAAAGTATCAAATATCGCCCAGCATTTTCAGCAAATAACACAGCCGTAATTTCTGCGCGTGTTGTGGTTGAGTGTGTTATGCTAAGACTACTAACTAATAAGAGAATCGAGATTGCAAATGGCAACTTACAACCTAACTGACATCATGGACTTACTCAAACTCTGGGGTGTTGACTATCCAAACAAGCAAAAGAATCGCGTTAAATTCGATGCATTCAAGAAGGACTTACGCAAGAAAATCGAAGAGACGTTCGAAACCGAAGCGGCTGCCTTACAAGCCGTTTCACCCGAATTAATTGCACCAGTCAAGCCGAACCCGGTTACTGGCCAAACAACCACCTACACGGCGCGCCATGTCTTGTGGTTGTTGGATCAACCTGTATTCTTAGTTTGGGTAATTAAGCATGCCGCTCGCCAAGACGCCTTGCTACCACACTTGCAGGTGATGAAGAACACGCCTTGGACAAACGATACAGAAGAACACGCCGAGACAATCATTGACAATTGGCATTAAAA
>NZ_KQ970395.1:63267-65431 GCF_001579105.1 Weissella sp. DD23
TGTTATATTAAGGGTTCAGCCTTTCGGAACACGTTTAAAAGCCACAAATCTCCCGATTCAATTCGGAGGATTTGCGGCTTTTTAGTTAACTAATCAATAATTCGTAATTCCTTTGACGAATGCGTAAATGAATCAGCACCCGTTTCCGTCATCACGACAGAATCTTCAATGCGAATGCCTAGGTCCCCTGGAATATAAATTCCCGGCTCAATTGAGAAGGCCATGCCTGGTTGCAATACCAGCTCATTACCCGTCGCAATTTGAATTGACTCGTGCACAGATGACCCGATACCATGTCCCAAACGGTGGACAAAGTACTCACCATAGCCAGCCTTGGTGATAATATCACGGGCAATCGCATCCAACTCGCCCGCCGTCATCCCCGGCTTAGCTTGAGACTGTGCTGCCAATTGGGCTTCCAAAACCACGTTGTACACATCTCGTTGGTGATCTGAAACCGTTTGGAAGGCAACTGTTCGGGTTGCATCTGACACATACCCTTCATAAATCGTACCCAAATCAAACAACGCCAAATCACCACGTTGCAAACGTGTCGAACCAGTATCACCGTGAGGCTCAGCCGCGTGTGCGCCGAATTGAACCAAGGTTTCAAACGACATGCCGACAACCCCGGCTGACTTCAAATCATATTCAAGCTTCGCCATCACTTGCAACTCTGACACACCAGCTTGCATCGCAGCAAAAGCAAATTCGAATGCTCGGTCTGCATCATCCCCGGCCTTGTGCATCTTAGCAATTTCATCCGGTGTCTTGATTAGGTGCATCTCAACCATCACCGGCGACAAGTCACCCACAAACTTTGCATCAGGTACTGCCGTTTGCAAAGCTGCCGCTCGGTCCAATGTCATTTGTCCCTTTTCAACGGCCCATGTCGTCGCATGTTGCGTGTGTGCATGCAGATGTTGCGCGATCAATTGGTATGGTTGCTCGTGATCTTGATACCCGTAAACAGGGTGTGTCCAACCAGCCCCCTTAACCGCTTCCACTTCCAACGCTGGCGCAAAAATGAATGGTTCATCTTGTGGGAAAACAACCAGCGCTAGTACACGCTCGATTGGATCCGATTCAAAGCCAGTTAAATATGAAATTGAGTGGAAATCTGAAAAATAGGCGACATCCAATTGGTTTTCGTTCAGCCAATTTTGAATCTTTGCTAACTTATCAGTCATATTAAAGAATCCTCGTTTTTCACGTTTCTTTTCATTGTACGCTCATTTTCAGAAAATGCGCAACTCCTCACTATTGTGTGCTAGAATATAACATTGTGTGAATTGATTGTTTTTATGAAAACAACGTATGAAAACATGGTACAATCACATTGTAACCGTTTGCAGTTATGCAAAGGTACAAGCTTAAAAAACAAGCTATGAAAATAACATGATTGTTTAAAGACAGATACAAGACCCAAAGGAGAATCGACATGGAAAAGCAGACCATCACGATTTACGACGTGGCCCGCGAAGCAAAAGTTTCAATGGCTACAGTTTCACGTGTTGTTAACGGCAACGCCAACGTTAAGCAAGAAACAAAAGAAAAGGTTGAGGCGGTGATTGAACGCCTTGGTTACCGTCCTAACGCAGTTGCCCGCGGCCTTGCCTCACGTCGCACAACGACAATTGGTGTTGTGATTCCAGATGTCACTGACCACTACTTCGCTGAGCTAGCACGTGGTATTGATGACGTGGCCGCAATGTACCACTACCAAATTATCCTAGCGAACTCTGATGAGTCCGACACAAAGGAACTGCAAGTGCTTGAAAATCTTTTGAGCAAGCAGGTTGATGGGATTGTCTTCATGGGAAACTTGATTGACGACGGTATTCGCAAGGAATTTGCTCGCGCTGATGTGCCAATTGTGTTGGCTGGATCAGTTGACCACGTTTCAGAACAACCTTCTGTCAACATCGACTACACAACCGCAATCGGCGAAGCGACCACTAAGTTGCTAAAGAATGGCCACAAACGCGTTGCCTTTGTAACGGGTAGCCTAGATCATGGCATTAACCGTGAATTTAAGCTTAAGGGATACATGAATGCCCTGGCCGTTGCTGGGGTTGACTGTGATGAAAGTCTGGTCTTGCAAGGTGACTATGATTACCAATCTGGTTATCAAATTGCTGCCCTGGTCCAAGATGCCAAGGCA
>NZ_KQ970395.1:65916-68508 GCF_001579105.1 Weissella sp. DD23
CATTGACCGCGATTCTACAAAGTAATAATAACCAAAATGAAAAGCGTATCACGGCAAATGTGATACGCTTTTCATTTTGGTTATTAAAGCTCTGACAAGCCCTTCTTACCTGATTCTGACAAACCTTGTGTTGGTTCCAAAACTTCAGGCGTAATCGTCTTTGCTTCTTCAACCGCAACAGGTTCTTCTAAATCATCGAATGCTTCTGACAAAGATGGTGCTGTTGGATCCAACACAATGTCAATGTCTTCATCAGCTAACTCTGGTGCAACCTTGCTTCGGACTTGATCCTTAACCTCTGACGCCTTTGACTTCGCTTGGTCAGCTAAATCTTGTGCTTGGGCCTTCAAATCATCCGCCTTAGCGCGTAGGCCGGCCGTCTTTTCAGACGCTTGCGACTTCAAATCAGCAACTTTACCGTCCAATCCCTTCTCAGCCACAAGTTCATCGGCACGATCCCGAACTGAAGCAACGGCATCTGTTGCAGCATACGTATAATCTACTGCCTTGTCGCGCACATCCACAACAACGTCATCAACCTTTGCCTTCAACTTGCTTTGCTCCTCAGCTGACAAGCTCTTGTAGTAGGCGTACCCAGCTGCGGCAGCTACCCCACTAAACAACAATCCTGCTAGAAATCCCTTACCCTTAGACATGCGTTTACCCTCCAATTATTTACTTGATGATGCTTGAGACTTACGTGCTTTACGGAATCCGTTAACTGCGGTTACCGCTGATGCAACACTGGCACCCCGTGATGAAGCTGTTTTCTTCACCTTGCCAGTCAAATCGTGGGTTGCAGCGTTCAATTCTGAAACCGATGTGCCTAAATCAGCCACCGCTTGGAAAGCGGGGTCGATCGTGGCGACCTTGCCATTTACGTCATTCAATAAAGTATTCGCGTTTGCCATAATATCATTCGCTTCACGCGCAATAATATCGACATCACGGGTAATTACACCCAATGTGCGCGTCAAACGCACAAGGAACAAACCGATAAATAGCACCAATAACAAAACCGCGACTGCGATTATAATTAATGCAATTTGACCTGGTGTCATAGTTCTGCCTCCAAACATATTTGATATCTTTAATTTTACCTGTTTATTGAAAGCGTTTCAATGAAAGTGAATCTAATATTATTAGTCTGTTGTGTGTATGGATTATCCATTCGGGTAAACTAAGCCTGGGATACTTTCACAGTCACTTCGTATCATGTGCACATTTTTACAAACTTGTTAAAAACCCTTAAAATTCCTTGTTATAACAACAAATATTTGATAAATTGGTAAGCGTTCGTGTGTGCGCAGAAATGCGACATAATTTGTTTTGGTTAAACATGTCACTTTTTATTTTTTTGGAGGAATTATGGACCACTCATTAGTAGTGCGCTTGTTCGCTGAATTTTTTGGAACAGCATTTTTGGTTTTATTGGGTAACGGAGCCGTTGCCAACACAGAATTGAAGAACACAAAGGGAGAAGAAACTGGTTGGCTGAACATCGCCGTTGGTTACGGTGCTGGTGTGGCTATCCCAGCAATGGCATTTGGTGCTTTCTCTGCTCAAATTAACCCAGCGTTCACGTTGGCCTTGGCCGTTGTGGGCGACTTCCCATGGTCAGAAGTTTTGCCATACATTATCGCCCAAGTTTTGGGTGCTATGTTTGGTCAAATGTTGGTTGTGGCTGCATATAAGCCATACTTTGATTTGACAACAAACGTTGACGCCGTTTTCGCACCATTCTCAACGACTGATGCTGCTAACTCACGAATGAATGGTTTTATCAACGAATTCGTTGGTACATTCGTCTTGGTGTTCGGCGCTTTGGGTATTACGTCATCTGAAGCTTATAAGGGGATCGCTGGTCTAGCACTTGGTGTCTTGGTTGCAACATTGGTTACGTCATTAGGTGGTGCAACTGGGCCAGGTTTGAACCCCGCCCGTGACTTTGGGCCACGATTGGTCCACGCCCTATTACCATTGAAGTTCAAGGGATCATCACACTGGGAGTACGCTTGGGTTGCCATCTTGGCCCCAATCGCTGGTGCAATCGTCGCTTCAACTTTGTACTGGGTATTGTTTAAGTAAAACACGAAAAGAATGGCTTCACTGCCGTTCTACCAAACGTAAAAAGCACAATCTCGATGAGATTGTGCTTTTTTAATTGCGTCAATTAGTTATTCAGCAGCTAATTCTGCCACCAACGCTTCAAATTCGTTCAAGCGCTGTTCGAACACTTTGAATGTATCACGCAAGTAATCTGGCTTAGTCATATCAAGCCCGGCCTTCTTCATCACATCGATTGGGAATGCAGATGATCCGGCCTTCAAGTATTCCTTGTAAGCCGCCACAGCCGGTGCCCCTTCAGTCAAAATCTTATCCGCCATTGCCGTCGCAGCAGCAAAACCAGTACTGTATTGGAACACGTAGAAGTTGTAGTAGAAGTGTGGAATACGCTCCCACTCGTGCGCAATTTCATCATCAAACGTCAAGGCTGGGCCGTAGTAACGTCGGTTAAGTTCACCATAGGCCTCATCCAAAACATCAGCAGTCAATGGCACGCCTTGCGCATCCGTCACGTGCATCCATTGC